>CAXUCQ010000096.1:0-9415 GCA_964249295.1 uncultured Armatimonadales bacterium
AAGATCAAGATATAATTGCGCGTTATGGACATCGACACCATTGAACAGATCGTCACGCTTATCATCGAACACCCCGTTGCCGAGATCAGCGTCGAGCAGGACGGGAACCGCATCCACGTCCGCAGACCGGCGTCCGTCTTCGCCGCCCCGCCGCCCGCCGCCCACCCGTCCGAGACGTCTTCGGCGGAGACGCCGGGCGGGACCGAATCTCTCCCCACGGAGACTGAGATGGTAGTGGAGGCGGAGGCCATCGTGCTCACATCGCCGATGGTCGGGCTGTTCCGGCATCTGGCGTCGCCGATCCCTTACGGGGGATTGATCGCGCTCCACCAGACCGTCGGCAGCATCGAGTCGATGAAGCTGATGAACGACGTCCCGGCGGAACACAGCGGGCGCGTCGTCGAGGTGCTGATCGAGGACGGAGCGCCGGTCGAGTACGGGCAGCCGCTGTTCCGGCTGGTCGCGGCCTAGCGTTTTGCCCGAAAATCGGGGTACAATCCGGGCGAGGAGCACCTTCATGCTGACGCCCCGTCCCGCCGCTTGCCGCCGGGGTCAATGGTCCCTGGTCGGGACGCTGATCGCCGTCGCCATCCTGATCGCCCTGGCCGCGCTTTACATTCCCCGCATCGCCGCCCGCCATTCCGAGGCGGGCCAGGCCGCCACTCCCATCGAGCGGGGCTACGGGGCCGCCTGTACCATCTACCAGTCGGAGATCAACACGGCGGCGCAGTCCTACAAGATGGACCACGACGGTCGGCCGCCGCACAGCCTCGACGACCTAGTCAACCCCAAGTACGGCGTCACGGCGGACATGGTCCACGCGCCCGGATGCTCCTTCCAGATGGACGCCTCCGGGGCCGTCACCGATGTCGGCCATGGGCAGGCGCAGCCCGGCGCATCGTTCTCTCAGCCCGCGACGACTGCTCCTGCGGGCGGGCAGCGCGGGCCGGGCGGCGTTGTGATTCCGAACATCCCCGGTTCCGGCGGCGCGTCGGCGGACGGGGACACCCCATAAACCCTTTTTGATTTAGGAGCACATGTTCAAGAAGATACTGGTCGCCAATCGCGGCGACATCGCGGTGCGGATCATCCGTGCCGCGCGCGAGATGAAGATTGCTACGGTTGCCGTTTATTCGCAGGCCGACGCTGACGCCCTGCACGTCCGCATCGCCGATGAGGCCGTCTGCATCGGGCCGCCGGAGCGCAAAGGCTCTTACCTCCACGCGCCGAACATCCTCAGCGCCGCAGTGATCACAGGCTGCGACGCCGTCCATCCCGGCATCGGCTTTCTGGCCGAAGTGGCCTCGTTCGCCGAGATGTGCGCCGCCATCGGCCTGAAGTACATCGGCCCGCCGGTCCGCGCCATCGAGACGATGGGCGACAAGATCCAGGCCCGCGCGACCATGGAAAAGGCGGGCGTCCCCATCGTCCCCGGCACCAACGTTGCCCTGCGCGACCCCCTGGAGGCCGCCAAGATCGCGTCCAAGATCGGCTTCCCCGTCATGATCAAAGCCGCGGGCGGCGGCGGCGGGCGCGGCATCCGGGTCGTGCAGAACGAGGAAGAGTTCCCGAAGATCCTCAAGACCGCCCAGGTTGAGGCCGAGTCGAGTTTCGGCAACGCCGACGTGTACATCGAAAAGTTCATCGAGACGTTCCGCCACATCGAGGTCCAGATTCTGGCCGACGAGCACGGGACCGTGCTGCACCTGGGCGAGCGCGACTGCTCCGTGCAGACCCAGCGCTACCAGAAGATGGTCGAAGAAGCGCCCGCGCCCAACCTCCTCGAAGCCGTCCGCAAGCGCGTCTGCGACGCCGCCGTCAAAGCCGCCCGCGCCGCCGGCTACACCAACGCCGGCACGGTCGAGTTCATCGTCGCCCCCGACGGCACATTTTATTTCATGGAGATGAACACGCGCCTGCAGATCGAGCATCCCATCACCGAGATGGTCACGGGCCTAGACCTGGTCAAGTGGCAGATCCGCATCGCCGCCGGCGAAAGACTGCCGTTTGGTCAGCGCGGCGTCCACTGGAACGGCCATTCCATCGAAGTCCGCCTGACGGCCCGCGACCCTGACCGGGACTTCGCGCCCAGCGCGGGCAAAATAAACTCCCTGCGGATGCCTGGCGGCCTGGGCGTGCGCGTGGACACCCACGTCTTCTGCGGCTACGAAGTGCCGCCCTACTACGACTCGATGCTCGCGAAGATCATCGTCTGGGACGAGGACCGCGCCGGGGCCATCGCCCGGATGCAGCGCGCCCTGGACGAGACCGAGATCACTGGCGTCAAGACCGACCTGGAGTACCACAAGCGCATCCTCGCCAACGCCTTCTTCCGCAAAGGCGACTACAGCACCAGCTTCCTGGCCCGCCACCTGGGCGAGTAGTATAACCAGATGAGTCTGACTGAGGCTTTGTACCTGCTACGCAGCTCACACGACCCAGAGTTGACATCCGCATTGCAGCCGCCCATCACACGACTTCCTACACCGGCTGAAGTTGATGATGCCGAGGCAGAATTAGGTGTCGTCTTCCACGCCGATTATCGCCGCTTCCTGCTCGAAGGCAGCGACATCGTCGCTGGTCATTTATTCCCTGCGGTCATCACGCCGGAGGCGGGTTACAATGGCCTCGTGGGCATGACGGAGTCAGCGAGAAGATTTATGAACCTGCCTCAAGACTTACTGCCCATCTGCGAAGACAATGGCGATTATTTCTGCATGGCAACTTCCGGGCAGTCGGCGCAGGTTCTCTACTGGTCTCACGACGGGGCTGCTGATGAAGAGTGGCCAAATCTCGCCGCCTGGATCACTCAGGTCTGGCTCAGGAAGCGCTAAGGCACTATCCTGACAAGGCGTATCAACCATTTACGACATGAGTGGCGTGTCAATGGAAAGAACAGTCATAAGCGATGAAGCCAATACTGGAGCGATTAGTTCTAGGAAGGCAGGTCGCCTGCCGCGCTCTAGAGACGTTCTTGCCGAACAGTTGCAGGACCCCGCATTGGCCCAGGCTTATGACCAAGCGCAGCGAGAGGTTCGCTTCGGCCTTGCGCTCTATGAGTTGCGTGAGGCGCGCGGCGTAACCCAAGATCAACTCGCGTCACGAACCGGCATTCCCAAAGAGACGATCTCTCGCATCGAGCGCGGGCGCAACCCCTCACTGCCGACGTTGCGGAAGCTGGCTGCGGGCGTTGATGCCTGTGTGCTCCTCCGGCCAGATGGATCGGTGACACTCCTCCCTGTGGAAAGTCTGTCCATCACCACTGACCGCAAGGCCGCGTAGTCATGTCGCCATCCCACCGGCAATGCCGATCACAGTGAGCAAGACTGATGGCGAAAAGCACCCGCCGTTCGCCCCAGACCCGGATTTCACGCGGCATCTTTGTGGCGCTTTGCACGTTAGGGTTGCTCGTCCTGCTGTCCGGGTTTATCACCTGGACGCGCACCGCGCTGGACATCCAGGCCCACGCGCCGCCGGGGGCGGAACACCCGTATGACTTCTACGCCGAGGCGTGTTTGGGCGGCGTCCTGCTGCTGCTGGCTGTGCTTTTCCTGAGCCGCCCCACACCGCGCCGCTGGCGCAAGGCGGCCCCGGCCTCCGGGCAAAACGCCCAAAGGACCGGCGCGAAGGGGGCGAAACGGCGGCGCGGTTCCGGGTACAATAAACCCAAATGACACCCGACGGCAACAACGTAAATCTCCACGGGAAGAACACACGGCGCGAGGCCCGCGAGTTGGCCTTGCGGATGCTGTTCGAGCTGGACCTGGGCAAACAGCCCGTCGACGATGTCCTGCGGGCCGGACTGGCCCAGTCACACCTCGATGAGAGCAGCCAGGCACTGGCGGAAGACCTGGTCCGGGGGACGCTGCAGCACCGGGACCTGATCGACTCCCGCGTCGCGGCCCTTGCGACCGACTGGGCGCTGGACCGGCAGGCCGTCGTGGACCGCAACATCCTGCGTCTGGCGTCCTATGAACTGCTGTACCGGCCCGACTCGCCCGTCGCCGCCGTCGTTAATGAGGCCGTCGAACTCGCCAAGAAATACAGCACCGCCGAGTCGGGGCGGTTCGTCAACGGCGTGCTCGGCGCGCTGGCCCGGCAGCCGCGCGGCGGCGATGGGGAGCCGTCGGAGGGTCACGCGGGCTGATGGGTCACTTCGAGTTACGCCCCTTTGCGCTCCCCGAGGCGGAGACCATCGCGCACTGGGCGCCGACGGCGGAAGACGCCTGGCACGTCGCGGGCCTGGAGCAGGCCGAAGTGACGGCCTCCACCATCGCCGCGTGGACGATGGAGACGAACTTCGCCTTCACCCTGCGCCATGAAGGCGATCTGGTCGCCTACGGCGAGATCCTGGAAGACGAGGTCGAAGGCGACATCGAGATTCAGCACCTGCTCGTCGCCCCCGATATGCGCCGACAGGGCGTTGGACGAGCCATGCTGTCACGTCTGGCGGCCTTTGTCGCGGCCTCGCGCCCCTACCCTGTCGTCTGGATGCGGGTGGGACGGGACAATGAGCCTGCCGCTCACTGCGCCCGCGCCGTCGGCTTTGCGGTCGACCCTGCCATGTCCGGCCCGCGCTTCCTGTGGCTGAAAATGCCGCTCCGGGCGTAACACACACCCATGATTCTTTCCGACCGCAGCATCAAAGCCGGCGTGGCCCAGGGCCGCATCACCATCACCCCGTATGACGAGACGATGGTCCAGCCCGCCTCCATCGACATCCGCCTCGACACCCGCTTCCGCGTCTTCCGCAACTACAAATACTCGTTCATCGACCCGCGTATGCCGCAGGACGAACTGACCGAACTCCTGACCGTCACAGGCGGCGAGAAGTTTTTCATTCACCCCGGCGAGTTCATGCTCGGCAACACGGTCGAGCGGGTCGCGCTCGGCAGCGACTTGGTCGGGAGGGTTGAGGGCAAGTCGAGCTTAGGGAGGCTCGGCCTGATCATCCACGCCACGGCGGGATACATCGACCCCGGCTTTGACGGGCATATCACGCTGGAACTGTCCAACGTCGCCAACCTGCCGATCCGCCTGTATCCGGGCATGAAGATCGGGCAGATCTCGTTCTTCAACATGACCACGGCGGCGGACCGGCCCTACGGACACCCCAGCTTGGGCAGCAAGTACAAAGGGCAGGAAGCGCCGACGGCGAGCCGGATGCACCTGAACTTCCCGACGGCGGAGGAGGAGGCGGCGCGATGACACCCCACGACGACCAGGTGCTGCAGCGCGACGCCGACGGCAAGGCGCGCGTAACGCTGGACGACGGTCAATCGGTGGAACTCGCCACGGGCGGACCGTATGACGTCGCCGGAGCGCGGAACGTCCTGGTCGGCGACCTGTGGGTCCTGGCCGGGCAGAGCAACATGGAGGGCGTGGGGGATCTGCGCGATGTCGAGGCCCCGTCCCCGTTTGTCCGTTCCTACCAGAGCCGTGAGCAGTGGGCGGTCGCCGAAGAGCCGCTGCACTGGCTGGGCGAGTCGCCGCGCCTGGTGCATCACAAACTCTGGGGGCGGGAACGGGTGCCGGACGAACTCGACCCGCGCGACATCGGACGCACCAAAGGGGCGGGCCTTGGCCTGGCGTTCGCCAAACGCCGTCACGGGCAGACGGGGGTCCCTGTCGGGCTGATCCCGAGCGCCCACGGCGGCACGTCGATGCAGCAGTGGGAACCGGCGCGCAAGGGCGAGGGCGGCGGCTCGCTCTACGGGGCGACGCTGAAGCGGTTCCACGGCGTCGGCGGCAGGGTCGCGGGCATTTTATGGTATCAGGGCGAGTCCGACGCCGACCCGGCGGACGTGACGCGCTACAAAGACCGCATGACCGCACTCGTGCGCGCGTTCCGCGAAGACTTCGGGCAGCCGGCCCTGCCGTTCTACATCGTGCAGATCGGATGCTTCGCCGTGGACGAGACGCCAGGCATGGTTTCGGGCTGGAACGGCATCCGCGAAGCCCAGCGGACCTGGGCCGCCACGCTCCCGGACACCGCCCTGGTCTCCGCCATCGACCTGGAACTCGACGACGCGATCCACATCGGCACACAGGGCTTGAAGCGGCTGGGGAAGCGGCTGGCGGATGTCGCCGCAGGCTTGCCCGCCCCTGCGCTGCGGGAGGCCGCGCTGTCGGCTGACAGGCAGAGCCTCCATGTCACGTTCGACGGCATCCGGGGCGGCCTGCGCGCGCCGGGCCGTCCGGCGGGCTTCTCGCTGCGCGCGGCGGACGGCCAAGAACTGGTCCGCGCTTACAAGACCACTCTGGAAGGGGACGCCGCCATCCTGCACCTGAGCGAAGAGCCGCTGCCGTCCGACGCGCGGTTGTGGTACGGCTACGGCTTGAATCCCTACTGCAACATCGTCGATGCCGAAGACGCGGCGGTCCCTGCCTTCGGCCCTGTTTCGATCGTAAAGGCTTGATCCATGCCTGCTCTCATCCTCGACGGCACAGCGACGGCCAAGAAAATCCGGGCCGAAGTCGGCATGGCCGCCCGGCGGCTGACCGAGACCACCGGCGTCACCCCCGTCCTGGCGGCGATTCTGGCGGGCGACGACCCGGCCTCGCAGACGTATGTGCAGATGAAGGAGCGGGCCAGCGCCCGCGCGGGCATGGCGTCGCGCACGTTCCCGTTCGGCAGCGCGGCGGCCCAGGCCGAGGTGGAGCAGTGCTTGGCCGGTCTGAACGCCGACCCGTCCGTACACGGCATCTTGATCCAGCACCCGCTGCCCGCGCACATGGACGAGCCAGCGATTTTGTCCCAACTGGACCCTGAGAAGGACGTGGACGGCATCGCCCCGATCTCGCTCGGGCGTCTTGTGGCCGGAATGGACGGGTTCCACTCGTGTACGCCGGCGGGCATGATCGAGCTGTTGAAGCGGTACGATCTGCCCATCGCCGGGAAACACGCGGTCGTCGTGGGACGGAGCGTCATCCTGGGCAAGCCGCTGGCGCTGCTGCTGCTGGCCGAGAACGCGACCGTGACGTTGTGCCACTCCCGGACGGCGGGGCTGGCGGAGATCACGCGACAGGCGGATATTCTGTGCGCGTGTGTCGGCAGGGCCGAGATGATCACGGCACCGATGGTCAAGCCAGGCGCGGTCGTGCTGGACGCGGGCTACAACCGCGTGCCGGGGCGCGGCCATGACGTCGGCGATGTCGATTATGCTGGTGTATGCGAAGTCGCGTCGGCGATCACGCCCGTTCCCGGCGGCGTCGGCCCGATGACGATCGCCATGCTGCTCCAGAACACGCTGTTCGCCGCCCAGCGCGCGGCGGGCGCCCCGGTGGGGCTAGAAGCGAGGGGCGGGGAATGACCTTCGACCTCCGGGCCTACCTGGACGGACGTCGGCAGTTGATCGACGACGCGCTGGACGCTTACTTGCCGCCAGCCCGGCAAGCCCCGAGTCGGATTCACGAGGCGATGCGGTATTCGCTCTTCTGCGGCGGCAAGCGCCTGCGGCCCATCCTGACGCTCGCCGGGGCCGACGCCGTCGGCGGCGACACGCGGGCGGTCCTGCCGCTGGCCTGCGCCGTCGAGTGCATCCACACGTTTTCCCTGATTCACGACGACCTGCCCGCCCTGGACGACGACGACCTGCGGCGGGGCAGCCCCACCAACCACGTCGTCTACGGCGAGGCGATGGCGATCCTGGCCGGGGACGCGCTGCTGGCGCTGGCGTTCGAGCTGATCGTGGAGTGCCGGCTGTTCGCCCCGGCGGATCAGGCTTTGGACGCCCTGGCGATGGTGGCGCGGGCGTCCGGGACGCGCGGCATGGTCGGGGGACAGGTGTCCGACATGGAGAGCGAAGGGCGAAACGACCTGGACGAGCCGACGATCTCCTCCATCCACGCGCGCAAGACGGGGGCCTTGCTGATGGCGTCGCTGCTGTCGGGCGCGCGCCTGTGCGGCGCGTCGATCTCGCAGGAGAACGCCCTGCGCGCGTATGGGGAGCATTTGGGACTGGCGTTCCAGATCACGGACGACATCCTGGATCTGGAAGGCGACGCGGGCAAGCTGGGCAAGCCCATCGGCAGCGATCTGAAGCAGGACAAGGCGACCTACCCCAAGGTGCTGGGTCTGTCTGAGTCGCGCCGCCTCGCCGCCCGCTCGTCGGACGCCGCCGTGTCCGTGCTGGCCGACTTCGACGAGCGGGCGGAGCCTCTGCGCGCCCTCGCCCGCTACGTCGTCGAACGCGAGAATTAGAAGACGCGACCGTAGAGGTACGAGCCGTCCGGTCCGGGCTTCGTGAAGCTCGCCGGCGAGACCGCAGGCGTCGCAGCGGGGGCGCCCGCAAGTTTCTCCAAGTCGGTGCTGATCTGGAACTGGATGTGCATCGGGCCGGTCAGCCCGTTCGCGGCGCCCGCCTGCGGCGTCAGCGTCATGTCCAGCGTCGAGTTGGACGTCTGGCTCACCACCACCCCCGCACCCGCATCGAATTTCAGCATCCCCGTGCCGGTCAGGCCGCCGGCGGCGCTCATCCCCGCCGCCATACCAGACAGCGAGGTCGAGTCAAAAGTCGCCTTGGTCACCTGGCTGATGTTGGCAATGGTGGTCCCCGCCGCACTGTCCACGCCGGCCAGCGTGGACGCCACCGTCGCCTGCATCCCGGTCATCTGGGGTCCGAACGCGCCGTTGATGTCGACCGTGCCGTTCCAAGCGTCGCCGATCTTGACGGGGTTTGCCGGCAGTTCGGCGGCGCCCTGGAAGTTGGCCATCTTGGAAAAGTCCATGCCGGGCATCGCGCCGCCGTCCGGCCCGTCGATCTTGACGGCGGACGGCTTGCCCGTCGGCGAAACGGTCATTGTGAACGTGCGGCTTTTCATCTGTTCCGTCATGGCGTCGGCGTTCGGCAGAGGCTGGCCGTTCATCGTCATGGCGATGCTGTCGAACTTCTTGACGACGGTCGCCGCGCCGTCGGCGCCGACGCCGGTCACGGCCTGATGGTAGACCAGCACAAGATGCTGCTGAAGCGGGAACGACTGTCCGTTCGGCCCCCCGCCGACGGTGCCGTTCGTGTCGATGGTCGCCTTGTAGTAACCAACATCGCCGGTTTTGAACTTGTAGCGCAGCGTATAGGTCTGCGTGTTGGCGGCATTCGGGGCGGCGGGCGCCTGCGCCCAGGCGGCGGGCGTGAGCGTCAGCAGCGCCGCCGCCAGCCGGAAAGTACGGGTTTGCATGGGTTGTGGACTCCTCCACACGTTAAGACGCTTGGGCGGCATAAAGGTTGCGCGTAATCAAGCCTCAAAGCGGAAATAGTTGTCGCCGATCTTGATCTCGTCGCCGTGCGTCAGCGTCGTCTGCGAGATCCGCTCGCCGTTGACATAGACGCCGTTCGCGCTGCCCTCGTCGGTGAGGGTGATCTGCCCCTGCCCGTCGCGCGTCAGCAGCGCGTGGCGGCGCGAGACGGTGTGTTCC
>CAXUCQ010000097.1:0-6010 GCA_964249295.1 uncultured Armatimonadales bacterium
CACCGGGCTCGTCTCGTTCTCGCAGAGTTCGGACCTGCTGGGTCCTGAGAGCAAAACAGGCGGCGGCACGATCATCACGGCGGGCGGCGGGACGACCACGTTCTTTGGCAGCGTCGTCCACAACGGGGCCGCGATCCGCACGGAGTCGGGCAGCCGGACCGTCTTCCTGGGCAACGTCACCGGCACGGGGCCGTTCACGGGGCCGGGGACGGTGGACTTCGAGGGCAGCCTCCACCCCGGCAGCGCCGGCCCGGCCGCCCTATCGCTGGGCGGCGACGTGTTCCTCGGCGGCTCGAACGCCCTGGACCTGGACCTGGCCGGCGCGACGCCGGGTGCCGGGTACGACCGGCTTCTCGTCTCGGGCGGTCTGACCCTGGGCGGCGCGCTGGACGTGGCTCTGACGGGCGGCTTCTCGCCTGCGGCGGGCGAGCGCTTCGACCTGCTGGATTGGGGGACGGCGTCGGGCGCGTTCTCCAGCGTCAGCCTGCCCGCGCTGCCGGGCGGCCTGACCTGGGACACGAGCGCCTTATACACGCAAGGCCAGATCGCCGTCGCCCCCGAGCCGTCCCAGTGGGCTGCCCTGGGCATGGGCGTACTATTTTTGGGCGTGCTGACGCTCAAGGCGCGGAAGCGGCGCGTGGCCTGACACCGAAAGCCTCCTCCCCGGTCGTCCGCCACCGGGGAGCGGGCCGCACAGGCCGAGCCGTGTCCGTGAGGGCGAGGTCTCGTATCGGGGCGCCGCCTCAACCCCTGCCGGAATGGGTAAGAATGTCCTGGGAACATTTCTCGGCGCACCAGCGTCTGAAATGAGTAGGAAGAAACACGTTCACGGAAGACTTCCCCACACGGGGAACCAGGGACAACAACATGGAAAATAAGTTTTTTGCGAAAACGAACTCGGCGCGGCGGGCGCTTGGGGTGGCGGCATCCCTGGCCCTGCTCGGCGGCCCCCTCCACGCCTCCGCCGACCCGCCGGTGACGATGGCCCCGCCCATCGATCCGGGCGCTGATTCGTCCTATGACGGTCAGGGCAGCGACGGCCGGAACTACAACGACAGCCCGAACTACGACAATCGAAACTTCGATAACCAGGACAACGACGCCCCGGCCTACGACGCCCCGGCGAGCGTCAGCAACGCCTCCGCCAGCCAGGACACCGTCTTCAACTGGCAGGAAGTCCCCCAGGGTCAGAATGTCCCCATCCGTCGGGCCGTCTTCGACCGGGGCGGCTATCAGCTTTATGACGCCGTGGGCGAGACCATCGTCGTCCCGTTCAGCAACAACAACCTGTACGTGATGAAGTTCGCCGTCTCGCCCGACGGCAGCACGTACTTCGTCAACACCGGCGATGCCCCCGTCCTGTACATCCCGCGCGGCGCGTCCCTGGAGAACGCCGCCGTGCCGGGCGCGCGCTGGTACCCGTTCTCCGCCGACTTCCACCCCGCCGAGCCGGTCTTCCTGGGCATCGCGCCCTCGTGGAACGACTACTGCAGCATGGGCTGGTACCCGGACATGGCGTTCTACGGCGGCTACTACGGCTACCACCCGTTCGTCGGCGTCGGCCTGAGCTTCTTCACGCCTTCGTTCGGCCTGTCCATCTTCTTCGGCGGCCACCACTACGACGGCTGGGGGTCGTACCACCGGTACTACTATGAGCACCCGGCTCCGTACCACATCACGGTCGTCAACAACAACTTCTACCGCTTCGGCGGCCGCCCCGACTTCAACCGTGGGTACGGCTTCCGGGGCGCGGGCCACGCCTTCACCGCCAACCGCGGCTTCGGCGGCGGCCACAATTTCGGCGGCCCCGGCGGCAACAGCTTCGGCGGCGGGCGCGTCTTCAACGGCGCCGGACGCCCGATGTACGCCCACCGCAGCATCGCCGGCGACCGGGACTTCGAGGCAAACCGCACCAACGGCGGCAACGGCACCCACAGCTTCGGCAGCGGCGGCGGACGCACCTTCCAGGGCGCAGGCGTTCCCGGCCACACTTTCAGCACCGGCGGCAACGCCGGGTCGGGACGCTCGTTCGGCGGCGGCAGCCACAGCTTCGGCGGCGGTTCTCAGCCGTCCTTCCACGGCGGCGGCTCTTACGGCGGCGGTTCCTTCGACGGCGGCACACGGCCCGCGTTCCAGGGCGGACGCTCCTACGGCGGCCAGACGTCCGGCGGCGGCTCCTACAGCGGTGGCTCTTACAGAGGGAGCGGCTCCTACGGCGGAGGCAACCGTTCGTTCGGCGGAGGCTCGCAGCCATCCTTCCGTGGCGGCGGCAACTCCGGCGGCGCACAGCCCGCATCCCGTGGCGGCAACTCCGGCGGCGGCCATAACGACGGCGGCAACCACGGTGGCAACGGCCACAGCGATGGCGGACGCCACTGACACCGCAGGAATGATGCAGGCCGCCGGGAGGGTGATCCTCCCGGCGGCCTTTTTCGTGTCTTCTCGCACAGCGCCAATACCTTGTATGGCGCTCGCCGCCTTCGCAGCCGGTGGGTATGCTCGCTGCGCGTGAGGGGGGTTGTTCGCTCGAACGAAGCACGACGGCGCGCCTTTGAAGATGGAGGCGCGGGGTATAATCAACCCGGCAGGCACTTCCTGCTTGTATGGAACGCCGCGCTCACGCGGCTGAGCTTTGCCGTTGTACCGCCGACCACATCACAGGAGCAGGATGATGCACTCGTTCTTACTACACCAGGCCGCTATGCTCGCCCTCTGCCTTCTGGCGGGCGTCGGGGCGATCTGCGGCCTCTACGTGCCTGCTATCGCCAGGATGCGTCGGGCCGGGGACCGGGGGCGGGCGCACGGCTACACGGCCCTGCTCGCCGTTCTGGCCGCCGGCCTGATCCTCTCGACTTGCCTTGCGACCATGCCCCTGTGGCATCTGGCGCACTAGCGACGGTACAACACGCGCGGCGCCACACTGTATAACGATGTTCAACTCCCTTTCCAACCTGCCCCTGCTCCGATCCGGCGTCCGCACCCAGCGCGTGTCGTCGTATGACCGCACGGGCGGCAACAACGACTTTGTGCGGATCGAGGCGGGCGAGACCCGGACGCTGGCGGAGATCGCGGGCGCGGGCGTCGTCCGGCACGTATGGATCACGCTGGGATGCCCGGACCCGATGATCCGGCGCAACGCCGTGCTGCGCTTCTTCTGGGACGGCGAGGCGGCGCCGAGCGTCGAGGCGCCCCTGGGCGACTTCTTCGGGCAGGGCTGGGGCGAGCGTTACCTGTGGGCGTCGCTGCCGCTGGCCGCCGCGCCCGCCGGGGGGAACGCGCTCAACTGCTATTTCCCGATGCCGTTCGGCGAGGGGGCGCGGATCGAGATCGAGAACCAGTCCGCCGAGGCGATCGCGCACTTCTACTTTTACGTGGACTACGAAGAGCACGCGGCGGGCATCGGCGACGATGTCGGTCGCTTCCACGCCTGGTGGAACCGGCGGATGCCGGGGCCGGAAGCCGGGCAGGGCGACCGGGAGAACGAATGGGAGACGCTGGGCGTCCAGCCGCTCAACCCGTCGGACGCGCGCAACCACGTTTTTGTCCATGCCGAAGGCCGGGGGCATTACGTCGGGGTCAACTATTTCGTCGACTCCCCCACCCCGCTCTGGTACGGCGAGGGCGACGACATGTTCCTGATCGACGGCGAACCCTGGCCCGGCTCCCTGCACGGCACGGGGACCGAAGATTATTTCAACTCGTCCTGGTGTCCCAAGGAATTGTATGCGCACCCGTACTTCGGCTACGCGCGGGTCAACGGCGAGACGGGGTTTCTGGGCCGGACGCACTGCTACCGGTTTCACTTGGAAGACCCGGTGTATTTCGAGAAGTCGCTGCGGGCGTCCATCGAGCACGGCCACGCGAACAGCCTGACGCTGGACCTGGCGACGGTCGCGTACTGGTATCAGAGCGAGCCGCACCGACCGTTCGCCCCCATTCCGCCGAAGGAGGCGCGTCAGCCGATGCCGCCCATCGGCCCCACGGACATGCACAGGTGGCGGGACAGTTGGCGGCGTGACGTCGGCGGCGGGCCACTCTGGGGGACTGAGCCGCTGCCACCGTCTACGAAGATCGGGTGACGTGATCGGCCAGAAGGCCGTACCGGAGGCCGCGGACGCTGACGACAAAACGATTAGCGCCGAAGTGGGCGAGGAGACGGTCGAGGATGAGCGCCCCCGCCGTGATGACGTCGGCGCGCTTGGGTTCCAGGCCGGGGATCTCGCGGCGCTCGGCCAGCGGGACCGCGCGGAAGCGTTCCAGGGCGCGGGCCACATCGGAGGCCGTCAGCGACGCGCCGTGGACGGCTTGGGGGTCGCGTCCCGTCAGGCCCTGGGTGACGGCGGCGAGGTTGACGGCGGTGCCGCCGATACCGACCACGGTGGGTGTGGTCGCGGGGGCCTCGAACGTCGCCAGGCTCTCGTTGGCGAAACGGGCGGCCTGCGTGAGTTCGTCGGCGTCCGGCGGGTCGGCGTGGAGGAACCGCTCGGTCAGGCGCACCGCGCCGATGTCCAGGCTTTTGTGCCTGCCGACGCCCCGCGCGTCGCCCAGAATCAGCTCCGTGCTGCCGCCGCCGATGTCGAACACGAGCAGGCCGGCCTCGGGCGTGAGATTCAAACTGGGGTCGGAGCGGACGGCGGCGTAGGCGAGCTGCGCTTCCCGGTCGCCGGTGATGATCTCGATCTCGACGCCCGCGCGTGTCCTCGCTTGAGCGATGAAGTCCGGGCCGTTCGACGCATCGCGCAAGGCGCTGGTGCCGGCGGCGAGCACCTGGGCCGCGCCCTGTCGGCGGGCGGCGTCCGCGAAGCGCGTCACGGCGTCCAGGGTGCGGGCGATGGCGGCATCACTCAGGCGCTTGGCTTTGTCCACGCCTTCGCCCAGGCGCGAGACGTCGGTGTCTTCGGCGATGACGTGGATTCGTCCGTCGTCATCCACGTCGGCGACGGTCATCTTGGTCGAATTGGTGCCGATGTCGATGGCGGCGAGGCGGGTCATCTCTTCACCTGGGTCAGTTCTTCACTTGGTAGAGGCGTGCCGTCGGGGGCGTTCCGGGGTCCAGCGTCAGCACGGCGTAGGACGGGCCGCCGAACCAGGAGCGGCCCAGCGCGCCGGGGTTGACGAAGAGCACGCCGCCGGCGCGGCGGACGAACGGGCTGTGCGTGTGGCCGCAAACGACAACCTGCGCCTCCGTGCCGTCCGCGATCTGGCGCAGGCGCGTGTCGGGAGTCCAGCGGCCCAGACCCTCTTTGCCGCCGGGCGAGTAGTGCGTCAGCAGGACGGACGTCCCGTCCAGCGTCACGGTCCGTTCCTGGGGGAGCGCGAGCAGCCAGTCGCGGTCGGCGGCGGAGATGCGGTCGCTGTCGCGGCGGAGGGCCTCAAACTTTTCGGGCCGGGCCTTGCCCCACTTTCTGCGGTATTCGGCCTCTTTCTCCGGGAAACAGGCGACGTTCTTATCGTAGTTGCCCTTCACCGTGAGGACGTTGGGATGCGTCTGCAGGAAGCGGAGGCACGCTTCGGGGGCATCGCCGTAGCCGACGTTGTCCCCGGCGTTGAGGACCGGCCTGTCGGTCAGCCCGGCCTGGCCGAGCGCCTCCCAGACCGATTCCAAGGCCGCGGAGTTGCCGTGGATGTCACCCAAGACCGCGTAGCGCAAACCGGCTAATCCCCGATGGTCTTTTGCAGCGCCCGGCGCTGCTCCCGCAGTTCTTCGGCCAATGCCTGCTGCTTCTTCTCGGAGAGGCGCTTGCGGTCCGACGCCGCTTGCAGCGTGTCCGCGATGCGTTTCAGCAGTTTGACGGCTTGCTGCAGGCGTTTCGGCGTCAGCGTGTCCGGGCCTTCGGCGAGTTCGGACGTGACGGTCGAGACCTTGTCGAACTGGCGCTGCAGCCCTTTGGCAAGGCCCTCAGCCCCGGCCTGCCCGCGCAGGGCGATCAGAAGCGCGTCGATCTCGGCGAGGCTGTCGAAGATCACGGCGTTGTCGACGGCCAGCGTCGGGTCGGGGCTGCCGGCGACG
>CAXUCQ010000097.1:6128-6420 GCA_964249295.1 uncultured Armatimonadales bacterium
CTCCTTGATGCGCGCGGCGTTCCCCAGGCCGACGCCCTTGACCCCGCCGATCTGCTCCGGGGACGCCGCCTGCAGGTCCGCGACCGTGCGGAGGCCGCTGTCGGCGAGGGCGCGCGCGCGGGTCCGCCCGAGGAAGGGGACGGCCAGCAGTTCCAGCAGCTCCTCTTCTTCCGGCGTTTCCGGCTCGATCAGGGCGAGCAGCATGTCGTCTTCTGCAGGGACGCTTCCCCCGTTCTGGGTCGCGGCGGCTGCGGCACGGTCGGCGGCGATGCCCAGAACGGCGTCGTCCAGC
>CAXUCQ010000097.1:6430-9376 GCA_964249295.1 uncultured Armatimonadales bacterium
GCCTCGCCGAGATCGACGCGCTTCTGATCGCCCTGCGCGACGGCGGGGGTGAGCGTCTCCGGCGCCGGGCGGCGTCCGTTGCCGCCCTTGCCGGTTTCAAGCGGCGTTGTTTTCTTCATTCGGGGGTAGAGTCTCCTCGTCGGGTCGGCGGGAATCGTCCAGGGCCAGCATCTGCAAAAAGCGCCGCTTAAAGCCCTGCGTTTGCAGTTTGTTCCAATAGGCGACGAACGCGCGGTAGTGGGCCGCGCGCGAGTCATGCTGGGCGGCGATCAGCGTTTCCAGGCCGATGCGTATTTCCGGGCGCTGCGCGTCGTGCGCGTCCAAAAACGCCTGCAGCAGCGGCCCGCGCACGTCGGCGTCGTGAATCTCGCCGATCTGCTCCTGGACGGATTTGACTTTGTCATAGAGCGCGTCGAACTCTTTCGACGGCGGACCGGCGGGGAAGGCGGGCGCGAAGACCTCCATCGTGTAGCGCAGGCGCTTGGCGGCGATCCGCATGGCGTGGAGTTCGTCGACCCTGAGCGGATCGGCGATGAAGGGGGTCCAGCGATACAGCTCTTCCAGCCGGGTGTGCAGCATCAGCGGCGCGTTGTCCGCAAGCATCCCGCCAGGGTTGATCGCGTACACGGGCAAGGCCTTAGCCATGAGCGTCGCCCTCCTGGTCCGCACCCCGCCCGAGCAGTGCGTGGAAGTCTTTGCGGAACGCGCCTTTTTCGAGCCGGTCCAGCGCTTTGACGAGGTGGAGGCGCTCGGCGTCGCGTCCCCGCTGGAGGTGGTCGATGAAGGCCTGCAGGCCGACGCGCCCACTTTCGGGGGCGCCGCGCTGGGCGGCCTGCATGAATTCGATCAGCACGTCGGCGTCCCGGACCGCGCCCAGGGCGTCCGTGACGCGGGCGACCTGTTTCTCCAGCGGCAGAAACTTCTTGGGCGGGAACACGTCCCGGAAGACGCTCAGCGCGGCGCGGAGGCGGCGCGAGGCGACGCGCATGTCGTGGAGCGCCTCGATGTCGTCGCCGGCGCGGGTGCCGGGCAGGTTCTCCAGCAGGGTGTCGAGTTGTTTCTGGATCGCCGTGTGCGCGGCCTCGGAAAAGGTCGCGCCCGGCGCGATGTCGTAAGGTGATTTTGCCATGGGATCGTTGTGAAAGCATCTTAACACATGGCGCGCTGTCCCGTCAAGCCGCAGTACGCCTATGATTGTTACGCTGCTCTCGGACTTCGGCACGCAAGACACGTATGTGGGCGTGATGAAGGGCGTCATCAAGACCATCGCGCCGGAGGCGGACCTTGTCGACCTGACACACGAAATCCCGCCCCAGGACATCGCCGCCGGGGCGTTCGCGCTCCATACGGCGTGCCGGCATTTCCCGGCGGGGACCATCCACCTCGCCGTCGTGGACCCCGGCGTCGGCAGCACGCGCTTCCCAATCGCGGCCCAAATCGGCGAATACGTGTATGTCTGTCCCGATAACGGATTGCTGTCTTACATCCTGGCCGAAGACGCCGTCAAACAGGCCGTGACATTGACTCAGACCCGGTTCCACCGACCCATCCTCAGCCGGACGTTCCACGGGCGCGACATCTTCGCCCCGGTCGCGGCGCACCTGTCGCGGGGCGTGCCGCTGGACGCACTGGGGGCGCCGCTGGACGCGCTGACAACGTTTGCCCTGTCGCACCCTCACGTTTCGCACGACAAGATCGTTTGTCATGTGATACACAGCGACGTCTACGGCAACGTCTTGACGGACCTGACGGAAGACATCTACGAAATGTGGAACGTCTCCGGGTCGCACATCCACGTCGGGGGACGGCACATCGACGGCCCGCTGCCGTCGTACAGCGGCGTGCCGCCGGGGATGCCGCTGGCCCTGTTCAGCAGCGCCGGACATCTGGAACTTGCGGTGCGTGGCGGCAGCGCCCGCGCGATGTTCGCACTGCGGGTCGGCGACACGGTTGAGATCTCTCGGAATGCGTGAGGCAGACAGCGCGATGACATTGCCCGACCAACTGACAGACCGCTGGGACATCCCGGCACACCGGGTCGGCTACGCGGAAAGGCCGTTCCGGCGCGAGCCGGGCGGCGACGCCGCCCCGGACAGCGACATCTACCGGGCGACGCCCGAGGAACGCGCCGGAGTGCTGCAGGCGGCCCTGGATGCCGGGATCGTGTTCTTCCACGCGGCCTATGAGCGCGAAGCGGCTTCCCTCGGGGCGTCTCTGCGTTCCCTCGGCGTGCGCGACCGGGTGGTCGTCAGCACGACGGACGGCGACGTTCTAGACCGCTGCCCGGACACGGAGGCGGGGGCGGCGCTGGCCGTCGCCGCCGCGATCCGCCGCAAGCAGGAACTGCTGGGCGTCGGCGTGCTCGACGTGTTCTCGCTGTATGACGTGCGGGCGGACGTCCACACGCCCGCGCGGGTCGCCGGGGCGCGGCGCGCGCTCGAAGACGCGCAAGCGGCAGGCACGGTCCTGGCTCTCGGGGCGACGTGCTACGGGGACTACGACGCGCTGGCCGGAGTGGTGGAAACAGGGTCGCTGCCGCTGGAGTTTGTCCTGGCACGGTATAATTATGCGGACCGGCGGGCGGCGGAGCGCCTGTTCCCGGCCTGCCGCGCGCGGGGCATCCGGGCGCTCGCGGCGCAGACGTTCTCCTGGCACGGCGGCGTCCCGTTCGTCCGGTTCCCGAACACGTGGCGCTTCCGCAACCTGACCAGGAACTTCTACGGCTTCTCGGCGGCCCAGGCCCACCTGCACTGGGTCCTGAGCCATGACTTGATCGACGGCGCCGTGGTCTCCATGCAGACACCGGAACAGGTCAACGAGAACGTCGGGGCGGGCCGGATCGAGAAAACGCCCGCCGGGCTGACGACGCTGTTCGACTCGTTCGTCGAGGCCATCACGACGACGCGCGAGGGCTGGCGCGGGCTGCTCGGGGACGAGGAGTGGGAG
>CAXUCQ010000098.1:0-9355 GCA_964249295.1 uncultured Armatimonadales bacterium
TTTTTGCCCTTAGCCTGCGCCCGCCGCTGTTCGCGGTTGAGCGGCGGCGTGGCTCCGGCGTCCGCCGTGGTCTCCTCGCTGGGGCCGATGTCTCCGGCGCTTTGTTCCTGTTCAGGCATGGTCCTCTCCTTTCCCGATACACGTGCTGACACTAGTATACCCGCTCGCTTCCTGCAGGCGCGGCAGGGCGTATTCGAGCAACGCTTTCATGTTCACCACGTCTTCCTTGTTGTAGGCGATCAGCGCGCGCAGGGCGTCCTCGGCGTTGCGCCCGCCCCGGCGGTAGACGCGCCACAGGCGCACGGCGTCCATGCCGTTCAGCCCCTCGGCCTCGGGGACGCGCGCGATGCCCAGCCGCTGCTCGATGCGCTTCAGCCCGCCCGTATGCCCGAGCCTCTTGAACAGCGGACACAGGTCGATGTGGAACCGGTCCGCGAAGACGTTTTCCAGTACAGGGAATCGGCGTTTGAGGAACGGCAGGTCGAACCCCGTGCCGAAGAACGTGACGAACCCGTCATAGTCCTGACACTCGAACGCGAACTGGGCCAGATTTTGGCCTTTGATGTACTTGTGGAACTCGTACCCGTCATACAGGCCGATGACGGTGATCGAGTCGGCGCTCATGCCGCCATTGGTCTCGATGTCCAGGTAGCCGATCTTGGGGAAATGCGAGACGGCCCGCCAGTGCTCTTTTTTCGCCAGGCTGCGGGCGAAGAAGTCGGCGCGGGCGTCTTCGAGTGCGGCGATGCTGCCCTCGACGGTCGTCTGGAGCGCCGCGCGGTGGCGCGGCGGGACGCGCAGGCGGGCGCCGTTTTCGGCATAATCCTGCCAGGACGTGACCCCCTGCGCCCAGAGCGAGCGTTCGGTGGCGGGGCCGATCCCCGGCGCATGGATGAAGGTCGCGGTGAGCATGTCTTTCCAGTATGCCTGACGCGCCGGGGTTTGTCAACGGCCACTGACGACACCCAGGCAGGAATCCGGCGGCGGTGTGCTTAATGTCCCCTTAGCATAGCGGCTTTATAATGAGAACGCACTCATGGGGACGCACCGTGCGCCCTCGTCAAAGGCTGCGTCGCCTCGTCAAACACACCAGGGGGTCGATCATGAACTACTCAGTTGCGAAGTGCAAAGGCTTGCCCGAGTGCGGTTTCCGGCAAGCCCGCCGACTTGCCGCGCCGCTGCTTCTGCTCCTAAGCCCGATGTGTCACGCGCAGAACGCCGGGACACAGACGGTTCGGGTGCTCCAAACCAACATCCACCGCGACATCGGCGGCAGCGACTCCCTCACCACCTCACAGCCATACCTGGCGAAAGAGGTCAACTACCTCGACCCTGACGTGTGGACGATGGAAGAACTGGGCGGCAACAACGTCTCCTACAACGCCGCGACGGCTCTGAGCGATCTGGAGACGTTTATCCACCAGGACGTCACGATCTTCGGGGCCAACCCACAGGCCGGGGTCAACTACTTCGTGGACTTGAGCACGATCAACGACGGCTATGACACCACAGCGATCGTCTCGCGCTACCCGTTCCTGGGTACGCAGACCTACTCGGACGCGGGCAGTTACGGCAGCACGTCGTTTAGCGCCGAGCGGGGATTAAACATGGCGAACATCGCCGTGCCAGGGACAGCGGGGCTTGCCGTGTTCACCGCACACCTGAAGGCGGACGGAACGACCTCGGACGCGGAGGAGCGGCAGATCCAGGCGGACACCGACAAGGGCAGCATCGCCGCTTGGATCAGCAGCCACAGCGGCGAGGGCGTGATCGTGACCGGCGACTTCAACGACTCCGAGGACGCAGGGGACCCGGTCAACTGGAGCGGCGGGAAGGTCGGCGGGACGCTGACGGATGGCGAGACGTACCACCCGATCACGACGATGAAGGCGGCGGGATTGACCGACCCACGCCCCGTCAGCATTCTGGGCAACAGCAACACCATCAGTTCCGCCGAAACGTCGTCGGACCCGCTGGACTCGCGCTTCGACTACACGCTCTACAACCCCAACACGGTCTCGTTCGTCTCGGGGCAGGTCTTCGACACGGAACAGCTCGCCAGCGCGGGCCTTCTGCCGGCCGGATTCCTGTCCACAGACTCGGCGAACGCCTCGGACCACCTGCCGGTGTTTTCCGTCTTCCAGATCGCCGCCGCCCCGGAACCGGAGGTCGTCACGGCGCTGCTGCTGGGCGCGCTTTCCCTGGGCGGACTCTGCCTGCGGGGTCGCTTCTCGGCACACCGATGAGCAACGGCGGCGTGAGCGCCCCCACGCGGTTACTCCTTAACCCTCGTTGGTCAGGACGATCCGGTAGCGCGCCTTGCCTTCCCGCAGATGGTCCAGCGCCGCGTTGACTTCGGACATCGGGAACGTCTCCGTGATCGGGGCGATGCCGTGGCGGGCGCAGAAGTCCAGCATCTGTGCGGTGGTCGTCGGGCTGCCCAGGGGCGAGCCGGAGACGGACTTCTGACCGCCGATCAGCGTGAACGCCGGCACTGGGATCGGCTCCGGCACAACGCCGACCGTGTGCAGGCGACCCTTGGGCGTGAGCGCGGCGAGATACTGGTCCCAGTCCAGAGGCACGTTGACCGTGGACAGGATGAAATCCAGCGAGCCGGCGATGGCCTGGAGCTGGCCGTGGTCGCGCGTGTTGACGATATGGTGCGCGCCCATCTTCTGAGCCTCCTCACCTTTGGCATCGCAGGACGTGAACGCCGTCACCTCGCAGCCCCACTTGTTCAGGAACTGCAACGCGAGATGCCCCAGACCGCCGATGCCGACCACGCCCACGCGGTCCGTCGGCTTGACGCCGAACTGCACGAGGGGGTTGAAGACCGTGATGCCGCCGCAGAAGAGCGGCCCGGCCTTGGCGATGTCCACGCCCTCCGGCAGCGACACGGCCCAGGCCCAGTGGCAGCGAACCCTGTCCGCGAAGCCGCCGGGCCGTCCGACGATGGTCCCCTCGGCCTCCGGGCAGAGGTTCTGGTTCCCGGAAAGACATTGGCGGCAGTGCATACAACTCTCAGACGTCCAGCCGAGGCCGACCGTCTGGCCGACCGTGACGTTCTTGACCTGATCGCCGGCGGCCACGACCTTGCCGACCGCCTCGTGTCCCGGCACGAGCGGGTAGGTCGTCATGCCCCAGTCGTTCCCGATCATGGACAGGTCGGAGTGGCAGAGGCCGCAGTAGGAGACGGCAATCTCGACCTGCTCCGCCCCGAGTTCACCGGCTTCGTAGTCGTAAGGCTCCAGAACGCCGCCCTTCTGGGTCAAGGCGTAGGCGTGGATGGTGTCGGTCATAAGGCGTCTCCTATGGGTGTGTTCGGACACTGAGATTAAACCCGGAAACGCCCCGCATGAGAAGGCACAAAACAGGCGGTGCTTTGCCTATTCGTGTCGCCTTGTAGAAACCGTATTGCGGAACGCCGAAGGGGCGTGGTACGATAGTGTCAGCGCGAGTAAGCTGGCTTGGGGACGGCGGACCGGACATGGACGCGATCAACGAGAGAATGGTGGAGCTTCTGACGGGATTGACGACGGGCGAGGGGATGCGGCCTTCCATTCTAGAAGGCGTCGACCTGATGCGCACCGACCGGCACACCCCACTGACGCCCGTCCTATACGAGCCGAGCATTGTTGTCGTCGCCCAGGGCCGGAAGATCGGGTACGTGGGCGGGCGGGTGTACCGCTACGACCCCCACAACTATCTGGTCCTGACGGTGCCACTGCCGTTCGAGTGCGAGACGGAGGCGACGCCGGGCTGTCCGATGCTGGGCGTCTCGATTCGCGCGGACCTTTCCGTCTTGACGGAGCTGATGATGAGCATGGGGGGCGGGCCACTCCCAGCAGACTCGCCCGTGCCCCAAGGGATTTGTGCGACGCCGCTGGACCGCCCACTCGGCGGGGCGGTCGTGCGCCTGCTGGAGCATCTCACGCGGCCCGAGGCGGCACAGGTCCTCGGCCCGCAGACGGTGCGGGAGATCACCTACCATGTCCTCTGCGGGGAGCAAGGGCCGGCGCTGCGGGCGGCCCTGACGATGCACGGACAGTTCAGCCGGATCAGCCGCGCCCTGCGGCGCATTCACGCGGAGTACGCGCAGCCGTTGGAGATGAAGGCCCTGGCCGACGAGGCCGACATGAGCCTGTCCGTGTTCCACCGCCGCTTCAAGGGGATCACCTCCACGCCGCCTCTTCAGTACCTGAAGGCGGTCCGGCTGCACAAGGCACGGATGCTGATGGTGCAGGAAGGGGTGCGTGCTGGCGAGGCGGCGGACCGAGTCGGCTACGAGAGCGCCTCCCAGTTCAGCCGCGAGTTCAAGCGGCTTTTCGGCAGAAGCCCGTCGGAGGAAGCAGCGCGGGTGCGCCTTACGCTGATGTCGTCAAGGCCACTGACGGTCCGCCCGGAGCATGGCCCAGCGGGTGAACGGATGGGGGCCGCTTGAGCATGACAGATTGTTACTCCCGGTAAGTGGCGACCTGGGTGGGTGTCTCCCAGGCCGAGACGCTGAGGAGGTGGGCGCGCTCGAAGGCGGTGCGCTTCATCTCGTGGTAGATGTGTGCGGCGATGTTTTCGGCGGACGGCGAAAGGTCACGGAAGGGCGGCAGGTCGTTGAGGTAGGTGTGGTCGAGGGTCTCCAGGACGGCGTGGAAGGCTTTCTTGATGTCGCCGAAATCGACCAGCATCCCGAAGCGGTCCAGTTCGGTCCCGGCGTAGGTGACCTGGATGCGGTAGTTGTGGCCGTGCAGGACCTCGCAGGGGCCGTTGTAGTCGAACAGCCGGTGGGCGCAGGCGATGGTCTTCTCGACGCTGATCTCAAACATGATGGGTCTGCTTTACAAATCCCGCAGGTAACGGTTGTGGTCGTCCACGAGGATGACCTTGGGGGTGACGGGTTCGTCCGCGAGCGCGAAGGCGGCGACGATGACGATGTCGCCGGGACGGGCCTTGTGGGCGCCGGCGCCGTTGATGCGGACCACGCCGGAGCCGGGTTCCCCGGTCAGGGCGTAGGTCGTGAACCGCTCACCGTTGGTGACGTTCCAGACGTGAACCAGTTCGCCGTCCCAGAGATCGACTCGTTCGAGCAGGGACTGGTCGATGGTGATGCTGCCGATGTAGTTCACGTCGGCCTCGGTCACGCTGGCGCGATGGATCTTGCTTTTCAACAACTGGCGCAGGCGCATCATCGGGTCTGTCCTTACTTGCGGCCCGACGCCATGAGCGACGTTGCGGGCTTGGCGCTCGAGACTCGCCCTTTGGCGCGGCGGCGCGGGGCGACGATTTTGGGCGACTTCGGGGCGGCGTCCGGCAGATCGGGAACGGGCAGGGCGCGATTCTCCAGGATGCGGCGGCGCATGCTGACCAGTCCCCCGGCGAAGATCAGCAGGGTGCCGATCCAGACCAGGCTGATCATGGGGCGGGTCGTCACTTCCAGTTTGAAGCCCTCGACGACGGGGCCGGCGGGGCGCAGCACGAACGTGCCGGCCTCGGCGGTCGCGCCGGCGTTTGGGTTGTTCGCGTCGGCGCTGCCGGCGTTCATGGACTGGAAGGACAGCAGCCAGCCGCCGGGCATGGCGATCTCGGGCGTTTCGGGGTCGCCGGGAGTGTCGCGGCGCATGATGCTCTGCGGCTTGAGCGTGACGGTTTTGCCCTGGTAGGTCACGTCCATGACGGCCCAGACGGGGAACACGGCGGGCATCTGCCCGGACATGGCGAGGGCCGCCGCCTGCGGGTCGCGCTCGAACTTGTCGAAGTGCAGCGTGAACGGGCCGTACTTCTGGGTCGCACCGAGCTTCAGGGTCTCGACGTAGCGCCCGCGCGGGTAGAAGTTCTCCGGCCCGTCTTTGAGGGCGAAGTACAGGTCGCCGCCCGCGTGATGCACGATGGCGGGGTGGCCGAACAGCTTCTTTTCGCCGCCCTCGACGGGCCGCAGCGCGAAGGGTAGGCGGGCCGTGAACTTCTCCCTGCCGTCGCGCGAGGCGACATCGAAGAGCAGGGCGTTGTCCTTGTCGGTCCGGTAGTCGCTCGACTGGCCCTTGTAGGTCATGACGTAGCGGTCGTCCAGGACGGACTGCGGCAGATTTCGGAACAGGCCGACGTCGGGGTCTTTGCGGACGAAGACGACAAGGCAGATGACGCCGATGAGCAGGGTCGCCGCGCCCAGGTGCGGGAAGGTCCCGCCGACGGTCCAGGGGCACGTCGCCGTGCGGAAGCGCCCCCCGCGCTCGGACAGGCCCCCCCCGCCCCCAACAATGGGGGCGCCGGAGGGGCGCAACCGACCCGCGAGCAGCATCAGATTGGCGACGACGGCGAACAGGGAAGCGGTGAAGAGGACCAGCTGCGGCACGAGTTTGGCGCCGGTCAGGCCTGTGCCGAGGTAGCGGGCCAGGACGATGAAGACCACCGCGCCGACGACAGACACGGCGTAGGCCAGGATCAATCGGCGGCTGTCGGGACCACCGCGACCGCGCCAGGCCAGGTGCGGGCCGATGCCCATGCCCAGGGCGATCAGGACGGCCAGCGGGAACATGGCCTTGTTGTGGTAGTCCTCGCTGACGGACGCACTGTACTTGGCGATGTGCATCTGGACGCCGAGCTTGCTCAGCAGGGGCGCGGACATGCCGACGGCGGCGATGACGGCGCAGAGGGTCAGCAGGGCGATCGCCAGGGTGTAGCCGTACTCGCGCGTGGCGGGCGCTTCCAGGACGCTTTCGGTCCCGGCCTCGCGCTTCGCCAGTTCGCGGCTGCGCCACGCCAGGGCGGCGACCGACGCCAGCGTGACCAGGGCGAGGGCGTACAGCAGCAAGGTGTTGGCGATGCCTCCGAGTTCGGAGAACGAGTGGACGCTGAAGTCGCTCAGGACGCCGCTGCGGGTCATGAACGACTCGTACATGGCGCCGATGAACGGCAGGGTGGCGAGGAACAGGGTCGGGCGGCTGAAGCCGCCGCGGACCCGCTGGATCTGGGCCGCGTGCAGGAAGGCGACCCGGCCGATCCAGGGGATGAACGGGCCGTTCTCGACCGGGTCCCCCTCCCAGAAACCGCCCCAGCCGAGCATCTCGTAGGCCCAGTAGCCGCCCATCATCATCGCCAGGCCTAAGACGGCGAAGCCGAACAGGCCCCACGGCAGGGCGCGGCGCAGCCAGCCGTCCCAGTCGCGCCAGAACAGGGCCGACAGGGCGAAGGCGAACGGCACGGCGAGCGACGAGAAGCCCAGAAACAGCGTCGGCGGGTGGATGACCATCCACGGGTTCTCGAGGTTGGGGTTCAGGCCCAGGCCTTCGGGCGGGGCGGACGGGAGGCCGAATTCGTCCAGCGTCGGCAGGAACGGGGACCGCAGGGCGAGCATCCCGACCAGGAACAGCAGGACGAGGCTGTAGAGGGGCATCACGCGCCGCTCGGCCCGGCCCGAGGTCGCGGCGAGCACGACGCCCAGGATGCTGGTCCAGAAGGCCCACAGCAGGAACGAGCCTTCCTGGCCCGCCCAGAACGACGGGAACCAGTACAGGGGGGCCATGGCCCGCGCGGAGTGCTGGTAGACGTAGTTGACGTCGAAGCGGTGGGTCACGAGCAGCGCGCCCAGAGTCCCGGCGGCGGCCAGGACGGAGGCGGCGGCCAGCAGGAACGCGCGGCGTCCCCAGCGGGTCAGGCGGTCCGCCAGTCCCGCGTCGGCGCGCAGAGCGTTGGCCGTGAAGTACAGGGCCAGCGACGCGAGCAGCGCGACCAGGGCGGTCCAGATGGTGATGGTTCCGAAGAGTGGCATAGGTTATTGCACTTGCTTCTGTGGCGGCCCTACGGGCGGCTGTTTCGCGCCTTGATATTTGCTCGGGCATTTGACGAGCAGCGTCTGCGCGACGAAGGCCTGCTGCCGGGGGTCGTATGTCCCCTGGGCGGCGATCTTGTAGCCGCGCTGCACGGCGGTGTCGAAGTCCTCGGGCTTGGGGCCGCTGTAGACGACCGGGATGGTCGTGCCGTGGCCGTCGTTCATGACGAAGTGCAGGCCGCCGTCCTGGGCCATGGCGGCGTCCTTGGGAGCGCCCATGATCTGCACCGTGGTGTCGGTGGCGCTTCTGGCGTCCGCGAACGGCACATAGTTGATCAGCGTGCTTTTAAAGGTGAAGGCGCAGAACGCCAGCGCCGCGATGATGATTCCCAGGCCGAAGACGGCCCCTTTGCTTTTCATTCGTCTTCCTCGCGCGCCTCGGCCCGGCGCAGGTCCTGCTGCAGGCGCCTGACTTTGCCGTCCAGCGTCCACAGGTAGCCCCAGACGGCCACCCAGACCAGCAGCGGCACCACCATCAGCGGCAGCAGTCCCTGCATGTCAGTTCCCCTGCCGGACCACCCGGCGGACGGCCACGGGGGGGGCAGTTCGTTTTCGCAAATTTTGCATTCGCAGGGCCAAGGTGTCTAAGGCGACGTGCAGGCGGAAGGCCCACACATAGACCAGGCACAGGCCCAGCGTCTGCGCCCAGAAGACCGTCTCGTACTCGGGGCTAAGGCCGCCGCGCGAGTTGATGACGTTCTTCGGGTGGAGGCTCTGATCCCCGGCGTTGGGCAGGACGTAGCTCAGGAACGGCAGCGCCGCCGTCGCGAACAGCGCATACACGGCCCCGATCGTCGCGCGCCGCCGGGGGTCGTCGATGGCGGCCCGCAGCACGAAGTAGGCCGTGCAGATCAGCAGCGCCAGAAACATGCTGGTCTCGCGCGGATCCCAGTTCCAGTACGCGCCCCATTGGGTCTTGGCGAAGATCGCGCCGGTCACGGTCGTCAGAATCCAGAAGACGAGGGCCAGGGCGAACGAGACGCGGCTCTTGATGTCGTCCGCCGGGTCGCGGCGCCGCAGGTAGCACACCGCGTACCAGAGCGCGACGGCCGACGCCGAATACCCGGCCATCGCGCAGGGCGTGTGGAACACGAAGATGCGGGCCAGATCGGGGTTGATAAAGCCTACCGCCGGCGGCAGCCACAGGAACCCGCCGACGTTGGCGGCGCACAGCAGGAGCAGCAGCCCGATTTTCCCCAGGTTAGTCATGCCAGATGGTCGAGAACAGCAGAAACGCGGCGGTCGTGACGACGACCGCGTAGCCGGCCAGCAGGGCCAGGTCGTGGCCGGCGCGGGTCACATAGAACGGTACGTGGCTGAAGGCCCCCAAAGTTGCCTGCACGGCGGTCAGCAGCAGCGGCATCAGGACCGGGAAGGCGACGATGAAGAACAGGGCGCTCTTGCCGGACGACGCCTGCGCGATCAGCGCCGCGATGAACGTCGCCGCCCCGGACAGTCCCAGCCCGCCCAAGAACAGAACACCGGAAAGCAGGCCGGAGTTCACGGACTGCGGCGCCAGAACGACGAGGAAGAGCG
>CAXUCQ010000099.1:0-9306 GCA_964249295.1 uncultured Armatimonadales bacterium
TGAAGAGCGTCACGCGCGGCCAAGCCCGCAGATCGGCGGCGGGCCGCTCGTTCCTTTCGAACACGAGGACGCTCAGCCCAACACGCCGCGCATACACGGCAGCCTCCAGCCCCGCCGGGCCGGCCCCGACGATGGCGACGCGCGGCGGCGAAGAATGTTCGTGATGGCTGTGTGAATCCGTCTCGGAGGTCGCTGCGGCACCGTTCTGTTTCGTGTGAGTGGGGCGTTCCAGCATCTTGGGTACTACTTTCTCTACGGGAACGGTATGATGTCACATCTTACCACAGTTCCTGAGCGGGTCTCCACATTGCAGACGCGGTTCTCAGCCGCCACGCCGACCAGAACTTGACTTTTCGACCCTATTGGCCTATAATCCTACGAACGCCCGCGCCCAACCGTGAGGCCACCGCGAAGGAGTCAGAAGTATTGTCACGGAGGATCGCATATCGGCTTTCACTCGGCTTCGCCGCTGCCTTGTGCCTCGTGACGCCGGACCGACCGGCGGCAGCCACGGAAAACTTCCGCCCTCGGGTGGCCGCGCTGACCGACAGCCGCAACGCCGCCGCCCCTGCAACGCTGACCGTGAACGATACGCCCGCTGCGGTCTTCAAAACAAACTCCGGGGGACACAATCCCGCCGTCCGTGCGCAACTCGTCGCCGGACGCCTCGAAGCCCTGGTCGCGAATGCTCTGGCACCCGGCGAGGTGACGGCGCGGCGCGTGTCTGGCCGCGTCTGGTCCATCACCGCGCGCCAGCAGCTGATTCTGCTCGTGACGCCGGAGGAAGCCGCCGCGCACCGGTCGACGAGTCAGGCGCTCGCCCTGAGTTGGGCGGCGGGTCTGCGGCGACTGCTGGCAGAGCCGGCGCTGACGCTCCGCCCCGCCGGCATCACGGTCCCCTTCGGGGAAGCGCGCCAGATCAAAGTCGGAGGCGCGGCTCTGACGGCAGACATCGTCTCTCAGGACACCGATGTTCATGTCAGCCAGGCGAAGTACGACCCGACGACGCGAACCCTCACGGTGCATGGCCTGACGTCGGGCCGTGACGCCGTGAACATCCAGGCCGGCGAGACAAGCGTTTCCGTCCCAGTCGTCGTCATGAAGTATGCGGCCCGTGTCATTCCCGCGGTCACCGTCAGCGTCACCGGGGAACCGTCCGCGCCGTCCGATCTCGTTTCCCAAGCCATCTATGCCGGTCTGGCGCGGGCGGTGGACGCTGAACCGGGCGCGCAGGTACACCTGGTGAATCCCCCCAAGTTGCCTCGGAGGCTGAGCACAGGGGGCCGGTTCGCCGTCCCTCTGACGCTGCACATCGCCGGCTCGGATCTGCTGCCCGTGGAGGCGACGACGACAGTCACGGTCGAGAACACCCCCGTCACCGCTCACCGAGCCACGGCGCTGTTCTACTCAAACAACCCGGAGCAGGTCAAACAGGGACAGTCCCTCTTCACGGGGCGCCTCCAGCCGCTGAAACCCGTCCGCCTGGACTATCACCATCAGAACATCAGCGGGGGACTTTTGGTCTTCCACACGGACCTGATCAACGTCGGCGATGCGCCCGCAGCGGTCCAGGTGATCTCCGGCCTGGCGCTGCCGGGCGCCGACACGGTCCAGGTGGGACGGCGGGCGGGCGCGAGTTTTCTGGCGGCTTTGGGAGCGAACGTCGGCCTCGTCTTCCAGCTTCCTCCGCACACACGGGTGCCGCTGGTGACTCAGCGCTTCGCGGCGGGGCTGACGGTGAGCGGCATTGTCCAGATGCAGCAGATCGACGGCCTGCCCGACACACTCAGCCTGTCGGTCTCGGCGGACAGCGACCAGGATGCGCTCGTATCGCCCGTGGGGCGGGTGATCCTGGCGGCGATGCCGGACAACCGCTCGGCCGCCCCGCTGCCCGAGGAGCCGTCCGACTACGGCAGCCGGGTGCCGCTGCCGGCATTCTCGCCTTTTGTCTTCGGCACGCCGCAGATCTCCCTCACCGGCTCCTACGCCGTCGGCGGGAAGTGGGCCTATGTAAGCATCGGCCAGACGGAGGCGCTCAAGGACGCCACGGGGAGACTCACGCTTTACGGCAACTATGGGGCGGACTACCAGGTGTCCCTGACGCTGACCAATCCGACGGCCGTGTCTCACCCGGTCAGCATCTTCTTCGCCCCGGAAGCGGGACTGGCGGCGGGCGTGTTCCGCGTCGATGGCGGCCCGATCCAGGAACTCGATCCGACCCCCCCGCCTGCAGAGGTGCAGATCGCGAAGTACGTTCTCGCTCCGGGAGAGACGCGCCGCGTCCATCTGGAAACGATCCCGCTCAATGGGTCATCCTACCCGCTGAGCATCATCGCGCACGCACTATAGCGCCGATGCAAAGGAATCCTGCTCCTGCCATGGCGACTGATGCCACATCGACCCACCTGACCCGGCGCTTGAACGAGGGAACAGCCTCTTCCTCAACCAGAGCCAAGGCCGCGCGCGCGGAACCCGGCCTTTCCACAGCCTTCTTGTTTGCCGCAGTCCTAGCCGTCTATTGGGCCACGCCGACCCGTTTCAACACATTCGACGCCGTCTCCTACGCCAACCAGATCGCGCACCTGTACCCGCGCACCAGTGATCCCCATTGGCTGTTCCATCCCCATCATCTGCTGTTCAATGCGGCGGGCCGCGCCCTCTGGCGCCTCGCCCAAGCCTTCGGCTACCACGGCGGGCCGTTGATCGTCCTGCAGCGACTCAATTCGGTGCTTGGGGCGGCGGGCGTGGCGCTCTTTTACTGCACTCTGCGTCAGTTGATGCAGCGTTCTCACTGGCTGCCGGCGCTGATGGCCGGCGGCCTGGCCGTGACGTTCGGCTACTGGGTCTGTGCGACGGACGGGCGTGTGAACATGCCCAGCATCACTCTGATGCTCGCCGCGTTCCTGGTCCTGTGCCGCCTTCTGGAGTCACCGACGACGGTCCGGGCCGCGCTGGCCGGATCGCTGGGCGGCGCCGCCGTGTTGTTCCACGAGAGCGCCGGCCTATTCCTGTTGGTCGGACTCGCGGCGGTCGGTCTCGCCGAACAGCCCCCTTTGCAGTTGAAGGGCGCGGCGCGGCGCAGCCGGGCGCTGAACACGGCGGCGTACCTCGCGGCCTGGTCGGGGACTGTCATCGCTCCCTATCTCGTTATCGCCGTCTCAGGGCTGCATGTGCGGTCAGTCACGGCTTTTCATCAGTGGATGAGTTCTTACTCGGAACTCGGGTGGTGGTGGAACTTCCAGATCGACCACAATGTGCGTCTGGACGCCTACGCGCTCCGGCATGCGGCTTTCGTCGAACCGCCCGGCAAGCAGGGGACGTTCCATGTGAGCCGGACCACGCCCGCGGCCCTGCTCGGATTGTACTTCGCGACGTTAATCGGTTGGTTTTTGGCCGTTTATGCGTTCTGTGCCGCCCTGCCCCTGCTTTGGCGTTCGCACCAGCAACGGGTGATGATCGTCTGCGTCGTCTGGATCGCACTGTACGCGGCGTTCTTCACGGTCTGGTCGCCTGGCTATTTCGTATTCTGGGTGCCGACGCTCGTGCCGATCAGCGTCCTGCTGGCGCTGGCGCTGGCGCACTACCGGGCGCGGCGCGGCGGCCTGATCGTCAACTGGCTCGTCGGCCTCTGGATCATCCTGTACGCCGCGCTAAACGTGGAAGCGAGCATCCTGCCGCACCTGAGCGCAAGCGCAAGCCCGTTCCAGCGGGAAGCCCAGGACGTACACGCCCATACCCTGCCGGGGGACCTGGTCATTGTCGCGGGGGCCGGCGACGGGGCGCAGTACGAGGTGGACATTCCGTACTTCGCCGACCGTGACGTGCTGTCTCTGCATTCACTGCTGACGGGGACCGAACGGCGGCGGCAGACCGGCAGTGACGCATTGGCCCAGGCACAGGCGCAGATCGCCCAGACGCTCGTCTCCGGCCACGCCGTGTATGCGCTTGACGAGATCAAGCATAACCGGCGCACCTTGAACGCCTTGTATAAGAAACACCCCGAGTGGGGGGACGCCGAAATGACGGCCCTGTTCGCGCCCTATCAGCGCACCCTCGGCTGGTCCGGCTCACGCGGCACCGTCTGGCGCTTGACGCCGCTGCCGCGCCGCTGAAGTCTATGTAAGGGCAGGTTTGTAGCAGTCGCGAAATTTTTGACGTACTGCCGCGCAGGAGAAGGAATCCCGGCATTAGTCTCGAATACGCTAGGGACGGGGACTCTGTTCAACAAACCAAAGAGGAGGATGACCCATGCAAGCCTACTGCGTGAAGTGCAAAGCCAAGAGAGAAATGAAAGACCCGACTGAGGTCACCATGAAGAATGGCAAGCCCGCGATGAGCGGCACTTGCACCGAGTGCGGGACAAAGATGTTCCAGATCGGTGCCAAGAAGTAGCCGACCCACGGAAAGGGCCGCCCCCTAGGAGGGCGGCCCTTTTTGTTACGCAAGGTACGTATCGGTGCGACGCTTACTTGGGCGTGAAGGAAGTCCCGCAGCCGCAACTCTTGGCGGCGTTCGGGTTGATAAACTTCCAGCCGCCTTCCAGCAGGTTGGCTGTGCTGTAGTCGAGCGTGACGCCGCCGATGAAGCGCGCGCTCTTCGGGTCGATCATGACGAGGACGCCTTCGACGTCATAGACGGTGTCTCTCTCGGACGGCGTTTCCTCAAACCGCATCACGTAAGACAGACCCGAGCAGCCGCCGCCCTTGACGCCGAGACGCAGGCCGAGCTGCGCGTTGCCCTTCTTCTCGCGCAGGCGCTTGATCTGCTTGACCGCCGCCGGAGTGACCGTCACCAGCGGTTCGGCAGCATCCATCACGGACTGTGTATCGCTCATCTGTATCGTTCTCCTCGTTCAGAAAAAGCCCAGCTCCAGCTTGGCTTCCTCGGACATCCGGTCCATGCTCCACGCCGGCTCCCAGACCAACTCGACGTTGACGTCCGTGACGCCTTCGACCTCGCGCACCTTGGCTTCCACCTGGCCGGGCAGGATGCCGGCGACGGGGCAGGCCGGCGATGTCAGGGTCATGTCGATATCGACGACGCCGTGTTCATCCACGTCGATCTCGTAGATCAGGCCGAGTTCGTAGATGTTGACGGGGATTTCCGGGTCGTAGACCGTCCGAAGCATCTCAATCACTTCGGCCTCGACGGCGAGCGGGTAGACGCGCTGTTTTGTTGTGTCCATGTCAGTCCTGCCGCTGCTGCACGGCTTTGTAGCCCAGGGCGTACATCTTCATCTTCTTGATGACGGCCGTTAATCCGTTCATGCGCTGCATGGTGATGTTGCCGTTCATGCCGATTGCCTCGATAAAGCTCGGCTCGGTCCCGAGAACCTCGTCGGGCGTGTGGCCGGAGTAGACGCGCACGGCCAGCGTCACCAGGCCGCCTGAGATCAGGGCGTCACTGCCGGCCTGGAAATAAACCCTGCCGTCGTCGCCGAGCGACGGGACGAGCCAGACCTGGGACTGGCAACCCTGGACGCGGTTTTCCTGAGTCCGCAGTCCCTCGGGCAGCGGCTTGGCGCTGCGGCCCAGGTCGATGATGTGATTGTATCGGTCCATCCAATCGTCGAAGAAACTGAACTCGTCGGCGATCTCGGCCTGCACGCCGGCGATAGATGGTTCCGAGGTCGCGCTCATGCCAGCATCTCCCGTGCCGATTGCAGCCCCCGCACCAGCGTGTCGATCTCCTCGCGGGTGTTGTAGCACCCCAGTGACGCACGGACGGTCGAGGTCAGGCCGTACCGCTGCAGGACCGGGTGCGCGCAGTGCTGGCCGACGCGGACGGCAATGCCGTGCATATCCAGGATGCCGCCGACATCTTCGGCGTGGACGCCGTCGATCATGAACGACCAGACGCTGGCCTTCTCACGGGAGGTGCCGATCACGCGGAGGCCGGGGACCTGCGCCAAGGCGTCGGTCCCGTATTCCAAAAGTCCATGCTCATACGCGGCCAGACGATCCATGCCTAAAGCCTCCAGGTAGTCGATGGCCGCTCCCAAACCGACGGCGCCCGCGATGTGGGGCGTGCCGGCCTCAAACTTATAGGGCAGTTCGTTGTAGACGGTGTTCTCAAAACTGACCGTGGCGATCATGTCACCCCCACCCTGCCACGGCGGCACGGCGTTGAGCAGTTCCGCCTTGCCGTAGAGTACGCCGATACCCGTCGGGCCGTAGAGCTTGTGACCGGACAACACCAGGAAGTCACAGTCCATCTCCTGCACATCGAGCGGCAGGTGGTACGCGGACTGGGCGGCGTCTACTAGGACGGGGACGCCGTGTGCATGGGCAAGCTCGATCACGCGCCCAACGGGGTTGATGGTCCCCAGGACGTTGGACATATGAACGATGCCGACGAACTTGGTGCGCGGCCCAAGCATCTTCTCGTACTCATCCACCAGCAGTTCACCGGCGTCGTTGATGGGGATGACGCGCAGTGTTGCCCCCTTCTCGGCGCAGAGCATCTGCCAAGGCACGATGTTGCAGTGGTGTTCCATCGTGGAAACGATGATCTCGTCGCCGGGACCGATGTTCTGCCGGCCAAAGGTCTGCGCGACGAGGTTGACGCCTTCGGTGGCGTTCCGCACAAAGATGATCTCGTGGGCGTCGGGCGCGTTCAGGAACCGCTTGACCTTGACGCGCGCGCCCTCATAGGCGCGCGGGGCGAGGTCCGCGATCTGGTACGTGGCGCGGTGGATGTTGGCGTTGGAGTGAGTGTAGTGGGACGTGATCGCGTCGATGACGGACTGTGGCTTCTGCGTCGTGTTGGCGTTGTCGAGGTAGACCAGCGGCTTCCCATGCATGGTCTCGCGCAACAGTGGGAAGTCCTCGCGGACACGCCACACATCGTAGGTGTCCGTCTGTGCCGGCGCAACGTCGGGCGCATCCAACTGGGCAATGCTCATGAGCCGAGTCCTTCTAATCCGCGCTCCACGAGCAGGGCCTGATCCAACTGCGCCCGGATGGCGTCTACTTTGATGCGGCTGACGACGTCGCTGGCGAAGGCGTAGGTCAGCAGGCTGCGGGCCTGGTCGCCGGGGATGCCCCTGGCGCGAAGGTAGAACAGCGCCTCGTCGGACAACTGGCCGATGGTCGCGCCGTGGGTGCAGCGCACGTCGTCGGCGAAAATCTCCAACTGAGGTTTGGTGTTGATCTGGGCGTCCGGCGAGACCAGCAAAGTCTGATTGGTCTGCTTGGCGTCCGTCTTCTGGGCGTCCAGGCGCACAAAGATCTTGCCGTTGAAGACGCCGCGCGCGTGACCGTCCAGGATGCCCTTGTAGATCTCGTGGCTGTTGCAGTGTGGCATGGCGTGGTCGATGGACGTGTGGTTGTCCACAATCTGCCGGTCGGTCGCCATGTACAGGCCGTTCAAGGTACACTCGCAGCCCTCGGCACCCAGGACGGCGTTCGCGTCGTTGCGGACGAGCTGACCACCCAGGCCGATGGAGTGGCTGGAGAAGTTGGCGGCGCGGCCCATCTGCACCTGCAGCGTGGCGACGTGGTACGCCTTGACGCTTTCGCGCTGGACTTTGTAGTGGTCTACGACGGCGTTCTCACCCGTGACGACTTCCGTGACGGCGTTGGTGAAGTACACCTGGCCCGCCGGGCCGGCGAAGCTTTCGACAATCGTCGATTGGCTGTTCTCGTCGGCCAGAATCAGCGTCCGGGGGTGAGACACCGTGGGACTGTCCGCCGAAGACAGGAACAGCAGGTGGATCGGCTCCTCGACAACCACGCTGCGCGGGATGTGGACGAATGCGCCGTCTTCCAGGGCCGCCGTGTTGAGGGCGACAAAGGCGTGGCTGTCGGACTGGGCGTAGAGCGCGAGGTGGGCCTGAACCGCAGCCGCGTGCGTGGTCATGGCTTCGGCCAGAGTGCCGACCGTCACGCCGGGCGGCAGGCCCGCCGTCCGCGACAGGTGCGGCTGATAATGCCCGTTGACGAACACGATCTGGCTGCCGGTCAGGCCGTCGTACAGGAACGGCTGCAGCCCGTCCGGGGTCAGCGCGCTGTCGTCGGCGCTCGCGCGCCGGAAGGGAGTCTCGGCGATGGGCGCGACGTTGGTGTAGCGGAAGTCTTCATCGCGGCGCGTCGGGAAGCCGAGGCGGGCGAAGTGCGCCCCCGCCGCCAGCCGCAGCGCCTGGAGCCAGCCGGGGCCGTCGCCGCTGACGCCCAGATCACGCCCGACGAAGTCCTGCAAATAGCTGTTGGTTTCTGTCATCACTTCTGTCATGGTCAATTCCCTAAACCGTCGCCAGCGCTTCCTCGCGCAGCCAGTCGTAGCCCTTTTCTTCCACTTCCAATGCCAGCTCCTTGCCGCCCGACCGGACGATGCGCCCGTCGATCATGATGTGGACGAAGTCCGGCACAATGTAGTTGAGCAGGCGCTGGTAGTGGGTGACGACGATCATGGCGCGCTCGGGGCTGCGCAGGGCGTTGACGCCGTCAGCAACGATCCGCAGGGCGTCGATGTCCAGGCCGGAGTCGGTCTCGTCCAGGATGGCGAGCTTGGGGTCGAGCACGGCCATCTGGAAGATCTCGTTGCGCTTCTTCTCGCCGCCCGAAAAGCCCTCGTTGACGGGCCGGTTGAGCAGGCTCTGGTCGATGTGCAGGATGTTCATCTTCTCGCGGACGAGCTTGAGGAAATCCGTGGAACTCAGGGCGTCCTCGCCCCGGAACTTGCGGATCGCGTTCAGCGCGGCCTTGAGGAAGTAGGTGTTGTTGACGCCGGGAATCTCGACGGGGTACTGGAAGGCCAGAAAGATGCCCTTTTGCGCCCGCTCCTCGGGGTCGAGTTCCAGCAGGTCCTCGCCCTCAAACTCGACACCCCCGCCGGTCACTTCATAGGCGTCACGCCCCGCCAGGACGTTCGCCAGGGTGCTCTTGCCGGACCCGTTCAGGCCCATGATGGCGTGGACCTCGCCGGGGTTGATCGTCAGGTTGACGCCCTTCAGGATTTCTTTCGCTTCCACCCGCGCCCGCAGGTCCGTAATCTCCAGTATCGCCATTGCTGCTGTTTTATCCTTGAGTTCGTTTTCGCAATTTTGTGTGCATCAGGAAGAGTGGGCTTCGCCGACGGCGATTTTGATCTCGCGTGGGTGGCCGTCGGGGTTGGTGCCGGACCAGTGCTCGGTCTTGCCGTGGTGCCGCCCGCCCTGTGGGTGCAGGTCCACGCCCTCGGCGCTGCTGGCCTGCACGAGTTCCACGGCCTTGACCTGAGCTTCCTGCTCGGTGTGGGTTGTATACTCGTGCGGGTGGCCCGGCCAGCCCTTGACCTCGATCACATATTTGCTTGCCATGTCGTTTC
>CAXUCQ010000100.1:0-9199 GCA_964249295.1 uncultured Armatimonadales bacterium
GCAGCGCCAGGAACTCGGCGTAGGAGCAGACCAGCGGCACCGTCCCGGCGGCGGCGCGGGCGGGGTCAAGCACGTTGTGCAGGACGACACGCCCGTGCGAGCGTAGGAACGCGACGATCGCCTTAAACAAACGCCGGTCTGGGGCGGGGAACATATTAGCCTCACTGCTGACAATCACGAATCGGGCAGGGTCGCTTGTCGGCACGGCCTGGTTGCAAAGCCCTCGGACGTATGACGCATTCTGCAGCAGGCTCCGGGCCGCCGTCGGGACACTCTTCCAGCCGGCGTTCTTCAGAGCTTTTTGGCGCAGGAGCCGCTCGATCAGCCTCTGCGGCTGCCGGAACGCCTCGCCGGCCAAGTGCGCGGCGTGATTCCGGCTGAGACAGCGGCGCAGGGCCGCTGCCGCCACGGCTGAGTCGTCGGGAGGCATCAGCCACAGCGATTGTGGCTCGTCTGGGGGGCCGCCGGGTACGCCCGCCAGCAGCCAGATCGTTTCCAGGAAGTTGTAGCGCCGCAGCAGGTTCATGTCTTCGGGATCGCAGATCGGATAAACCACGGCATCCGCCCGCCCGGCGTACTCGGCCAGGCTGCGCCGCCGACTGCGTGGGTTGGCCGCAGTCTCCGCAGGCCACTCCACGTCCTCGTCCACACCGGGACACATCGACAGCAGCGGCAGGTTCGAGCGCTTAACGGCTACAGTGACCTTGCACCCTGGGTTGCGGCCCTTGATGTAGCGGACCAGAGTCGTCGCCAAGACGACGTCGCCGCTGCTGCCGGGGACAATGATAAAGACGGAGCGCAATGTTTCTGGGCGCAGCGGCTCCCCGACGCGCTCATGGACGTCGCGACTCCAGGTAGCGTCCTTTCTTTCTAACAGCATCTGTTTGACACTCAACTCCAAGCCTCGTGTTGCTTAGCCCTGTCGGGCGATCATCGCCGGACTCGGCATGCTTAGCGGCGACTGATCTGGGTCAAGGATGGCCGCGAGTTTGGAGAGGTCCAGATCTTGGACTCCGTAGCAATCCGCCTCCACACAGTTCGCCGCGATGTTCATCGAGCCGAAGCCGAAGGACTTCAGGCACGTCTCACAGTTGACGGCCATGCCGATCCAGAAGTCGTCGATGCGCGGTGGATAGAGCACGCACATGGGCGCTTGCGAGGCCGCCGCGATGTCGCATAATCCGCTCCGCCACCCCACAAACGGGATGCCCTCCGCCCGAAGGCTTACGAACTCCTCGTAAGAGCTTTTCAACGGCACCGTACCCGGCAGTGCTTTCAAAGGATCGAGAACATTCTGCAGGACGATGCGCCCTCGTGAGCGCAGGAAGCGGACGATCTCCTCGAACAGCCCTTCCGGGGCTGGCGGCACGGCGCCGGCCTCGTTGCTGACGATCACGAAGCGCTCCGCAGCATTCAGAGGGTCACCAATGTCGCCGATCTGCTTGACGAACTCCGCGTGCTTCCGCAGTCTCACGGGGAGCTTCCAGCCGGCGTTCTTGACGTTTCGGTATTCCACCATCCGCTTGAGGATCTTGCCACGCTCCGCGCGCGCCTGCGCAACCAAGGCGGAAAAACCTTCTGCGCCCAGACTCCGGCGTATGGCTCCGGCGGCGAGTTCTGCAGAGTTCGGCGGCGGCGTCAGCCACAATCGATGCGGCCCGTCCGGCATCCCGTCGGGGACGCCGGACAGCAGCCAGATCGTCTCCAAAAAGTTGTAGCGCCGCATGAGGCCTTGATCCTCAAAAAGACAGACCGGGTGGATCACGACCTCTGCTCGGCCTGAGTACCTCTCCCGCCAGATGCGTCGGGCCGGCGTGACATCGAAGGTGACGGTGGGGCTTTCAACCACTTCGTCTATGCCGGGACACATCCTCAGGAGCGGCAGGTTGGCGCGCTTGGAAGCAAACGAGATTCTGCAGTCAGGATTCCTGTCTTTGATGTGGCGCACCACGGTGGTGGCTAGGGCGACATCGCCGCTACTGCCGGGGACGATGATGAACACGGAGCGCACCGCCTCCGGGTGCAGGGGCGTGCCGACGCGCTCATAAACGTCGCGATTCCAGTCGAAAACCCGTTGCTCTCTCAGCCGTTCACGCATATCGTCCTTGTCAACCCTCAATCTGCTTGCCACCAGTCGATGTCGATGCCGTGATCTCTCAGGTAGGTTTTGCGCGCCTGCTCAAGCGTTTCTCGCCCCGAGAGTCTTCTGACGACGGAGTTGGCCTTCAAGCCCGCGATGGCTTCTCCCACGATCGGGTGGAAGTACGGCCTCTTGCAGTAGAAGCTCGCGAGGCGCTGCATCTGCTCCGACCACTGGTCTTTCTGACGCATGACGGCTTCCGCCAGCTCCTGGCTCTTCCGCAGGTTTTCGGCCCCCCCCGCAAGCCAATACCTGTTCATCTGCCAGAAGCGAAACGTTTCCCGCTTCTGGACGGGCGAGGGCTGGAAGCGGCGCGCGTACTGTTCCTGCTGTTCGCAGCCTTCGACGACCCGCACCAGGCTGTTGATCCACAGTTCCGCTTGGGCCTGTGTCCGCTGGGCGGGGTGCATCTGATAGACGGCTAGGAACTCCGGCAGCAAAACCCCCTGGTGGAAGTGCAAAAGCCGGTACCAGAGGTCGTAGTCGGCGCACTGGTCTACGTCTTCCCGCAGGCCACCCACGGAGTCGATAGCCGCCCGCCGTATGAACGTACAGTGCTGCGGGACGTAATACAGGTGCGGCGCGAGTAACGCCCCCGGATTCAGCAGCGAGACGGGAATCTGCGGGTGGATGTCGCAGTGGTACCCGTCCCCGTGCCGCACGACCTCGGCCCCCCCGACGAAGGCCACTCGCGGGTCCTGCTCCTGCAGCACGGGGATGGCCCTGGCGAACGCGCCCTCGAGGTAGTAGTCGTCGCTGCTCTGGAGGGCGACGACCTCGCCGGTGGCGGCGGCCAGGCCCTTGGCCACGGCGTCCACGAACCCCCGGTCGCGCTCGGACCACCAGCGCACCTGCGGGTACCTCCCCAGGACCCCCACGGTCCCGTCGGTCGAGCCGCCGTCCGAGACGATCACCTCCAGCGGGCCGGGGTAGCCCTGCCTCAGGACGCTCAGCAGCGTCCGCTCGATGTAGCGCCCCTGGTTGTACGAGGGGATGATGACGGAGAGTGAGGGCCAGTCCATTGTCGGTCAGACTCCTTGAGGCGTGTCTGGAAAGGGCCTCTGGCGGTTCTGTGTCCATGTCCCAGAGTAAGATGTCATACCCACCTCAGCAAAACACACCCACCGGTATCAGGGCTATCAGGGCTGTCAGGGCTGCGGCCGGCGCTTGAGCCTTGTCCCGCCACCAGTCGAGGTCGGGCATCGCTTTGATGGGCGCCGGTTCTTCAAGCGCCGGCGTTTCCACGGGGAGCGGAGATTTACCGAGCAAGGCACGGATGCCCGGACTCCGCTTCAGCCTCTGCAGCATTCCTGACGCGGGCGGCTCGGGAACCTTGGGCGCGGGCGGCTCAATGGGGACAAGTTCGGAAGGCCCCTTGCTGTGTGCCGTCAGGAAGTCCAGCATGTAGTCGGGCCAAGGGTCCGCCTGCCCCAACGCTTCTTGTGCCATGGCGATGCTTTCGCGAAACCCCTCGTCGCCCCCGGCCGCACGGTTCCAGCCGATCTCCCACTGCAGGAAGATGCGGCGCTTCATCTCCGGCGTCGGCAGGAAGCGCCCCGCGTACAACGGATTGGCCTCCGCGTCCTCGACCACTTTTTTGTGCAGTCTGATGAAGAAATCCGCCCTGCTCTGAGTCCGCTGGGCGGAATGTTTCTGGTAAGCCGCCAGGTAGTCGGGCAACACGACCGCCCGTCCGAAGTGCAGCAGGCGGTACCAGAGGTCGAAGTCGGCGCAGTAGTCGACTTCCTCCCGCAGCCCCCTGACTCCGTCCAGCGCACTGCGCCGGATGAAAGTGCAATGCTGCGGGACGTACATGGAAGTGGACCTGCCGATCAACCCTCCTGGGTTAAGCAGGGTGACGTAGGGCTTAGGGGCGAGATAGGTGACCCGACCGTCTTCCTCGATAAGCACGTCACTCCCAGTAACAAAGGCAAGGTCTTTCCGCTCCTGCAGCACGGGGATGGCCCTGGCGAACGCGCCCTCGAGGTAGTAGTCGTCGCTGCTCTGGAGGGCGACGACCTCGCCGGTGGCGGCGGCCAGGCCCTTGGCCACGGCGTCCACGAACCCCCGGTCGCGCTCGGACCACCAGCGCACCTGCGGGTACCTCCCCAGGACCCCCACGGTCCCGTCGGTCGAGCCGCCGTCCGAGACGATCACCTCCAGCGGGCCGGGGTAGCCCTGCCTCAGGACGCTCAGCAGCGTCCGCTCGATGTAGCGCCCCTGGTTGTACGAGGGGATGATGACGGAGAGTGAGGGCCAGTCCATTGTCGGTCAGACTCCTTGAAGAACCCGGCGGCAGGCGGCGGCCCAGGCGACCAGATTGCCCCCCGTGTGGGTGATGAACGCCCGCACCTCGGGCGCACACCAGGACGGCAGGCGGCTGAGCGCATGGCCCCGCAAGAACTCGCCCAACTCCGTGACCCGGTGACACACGTCCGCCTCCGCCGGCTGGAAATCCGCGCGGAGAAGGTCAACCAGCCAGTCGGTCAGAATCATGCCCCAGAATTCGTGCCGCAGATCGTCCACGTAGTTGTGCGGGTTGCGGCGGTGGTCCGCCAACGGCCTTCCGAAAGCCACACAGTAGGGCAGGCCGTTCAGCACCGCTTGAAGGAAGTAGCCGCCCCAGATGTCGCCGTAGCGCTCGATCTTGCCGCCTGGGACTTCCCAGCCCATGGGGATGCAAAAGTACGCCGGGATGAGGTCACGCACGACGCTCGTGTTCTGCGTGTTGATCGGACTCCATGTCCCAGGCGCGAGCGCGAAACTGTCCGGCCCGGTGTAGCCGACGCCCGAGACCTTGCCGTTGAGCCAGGTGGTCGCGTCGATGTCCGGGTCGAGCAGCCACAGCCCGGCGGTCACGCCGACCGTCGTCGCCGGCACGGCCGCGAGTACGACAGGAGAGTTCACCGTGTGGCGCAGGCCGAACGGGAAGCCACGCGGAAAGATCGGCCTTTGTACATCGAACCGGAGATGCTCACAGACGTTGTGGTAGCCACTCTTTTCTGAAAGCAGGGGGCCGGTCCACGCCTGTCCGGTGAGAAAATGCCCGCCCACGAAGTCATCCCCCGTCGGCCAGTTGTCGTCGTCGATCGAGATCAGCCGGTCACACCCATCCTGCAGGGCGCGCAGATAGCCGATGTTGCGCCGGGTCTCATTGTTGTACGGGATGCGGGCGTAAAACTCGGGGAAGTCCGCACCCCAGCGGTCCTGCTCCGGGATGTCGAGATACACGGTCTCCAGGCCCCCGTCCGAGACCCGGCGGCAGAGTTCGCGCGCCTCGGGGGGCGTCTTGTGGTCCGCCACGACCCAGACCTTGGTGGCATCCAGGTGTCCATGCGCCGAGACGTTGGCGAGCAGGTCTTCCAAAACCGCCGGGTAGAAGATCGTCGTGAATACAATGTGATTCGGTTTAGCCATATACTTTCTCCGCCACGCTGCCGTTTGTCTTTGCGTCTAAGGCGTCCACCAGATCTTTGTGCCGGTCATAGATATAGGCGTGGTGCAGGTCGAACGCCTCTCCGAGGGACTGCAGAACGCCTTCCAATGTTTCAGCCGTCGTCCTGCCCGGCGACACCTGCACTTTGGCCGCCTGGGAGCCAAAATCTTGATCGATAAAGCTGCCGTCTGCAAGATCGATCGGGTCACAGCCCTGAGTCAGAATACCGGAGGACAGCCAGGCCGACATCGTCAAGCAGTCGCGGATGCCGTCATAGCCGGGCCGGTAGACCGAGGTGCTCGTGTTCCGGGAGGCGACATCCAGGATGTTGATCGCTCGGTCCTTGAAGGCCAGATGGGCCAGGACGTAGATCGGGATTTGGGAACTCCACCAGCCCGAAATCTCCGTGTCGTAAGGCAGCAGCAGATTGGCCCCGAGGTCGCTGAACAGCGTCACCTGTGCGTCGAACCATCCCAGCGGGCGGACCCGGCGACTCCGGTGCTGCGCGTACCGGTCCATCTCGTGGAAGGCCGTAACGCCGTCCACCGTGAGCGCGACCGAGGCGACCTGCGGACGGTACGTCTTCAGCGACCTGAGGAGCATCCGCCGGAAGCGGCCAGGCTCCGCCGGCCGGTAGGAGAACAAGCGGAGCAGGCGTGCGGCGATGTGCCGCAGGGGCGATCTTTCCAGCAGGCCCTGATTTCTCTGTAGGAGCCATCCCAGGGACGTCGGCAGATCGGTGGGCGGGCAGAAAAACTCGAGGTCGTCGTCGATGAACAGGTAGTAGTCGTAGCGGCCTTTGACATGATTCCAGAGGCGGTTGCGCCCGTCCGACCAGGTCGACCCCGGCAGGAAGTCCACGGCGTCGGGGTTCTTTTCTTTGAACGTGACGAAGTGAAGGTCCATGCCTGCAAAGAATTGTCGATAGTAGGGGCGGATGGCGGACGCCGTCTGCGTCAGCACGCAGACCTTTGGGGAGGTTGATTTCTGGATGTGCATATCACGGACTAGGAACGAGGCTGGGCGTTCATCGGCCGCAGCCCGCACTGGAATCGGTGGCTGTCGAGTCGTACCGATCAGAGGCCTCCAGGCCGCGCAAGCGCCATGTCGCCGGCGGGCTGACGCCTTCCCTCGGCTGGTTGTAAAGCGTGGAAGGCGTGTCGCGGCCCGGCAGCACGTCGATGTTGGCGCACCCACGGAGATAGTCCAGAGCCATGCTGCCGGAGCCGACTCCCACGTCAAACGTGTAGTGGCCGGGCTGAAGCCAGAGCCGGTCCATGCTGAACTCCACCTCGCCCGTTCCTTTGTGGACGGTGAGGCTGTTGCCGCCCGTGTTGCTCTCCAGCGTCATCAGCCGAACGCCGTCGAGCGTCGAAAAACCGGCCCCGAAGAGCACGTCCTCAAACGTCTCCCGCGCCTGGTACTTCAGGCGCACGGAAAGCTTCTCCCCGTGACACAAAGAATAGCCGTCGTTAAAGGCCAGCTCGCGGAACCTGAGCTGATCGCCCAAGCCGTGCGGCCGCGGGACGCCCTGCAGGTCGACAAGAGACACGCTCGGGTCGAACGCCTCTTCCACGTAAGAGCCGATGACGGCGCGGGCTTCGCCGGCCTGGTGGACCCGCCCCGACTTCAGCCAGAGGACGGAGCTGCAGAGATTGCGCATGGTCGCGACGTTGTGACTGACGAAGATGACGGTGCGGCCCGCCTGCCGGGACACTTCCTGCATCTTGCCCAGACACTTCTTCTGGAATCCGGCGTCACCCACCGCCAGTACCTCGTCCACGATCAGGATTTCGGGGTCCAGATGCGCGGCCACGGCGAACGCCAGCCGGACGTACATCCCGGACGAGTAACGCTTGACCGGGGTGTCGAGGAATCTGTCGATCTCGGCGAAGGCTACGATCTCGTCGAAGCGCTTGCCGATCTCCCGCTTGGTCATGCCCAGGATCGCGCCATTGAGGAACACGTTCTCGCGGCCCGTCAGCTCCGGGTGAAACCCCGTCCCCACCTCCAGCAGACTTCCGACACGCCCATACAAATCGACATGGCCCGTCGTCGGCTCGGTCACGCGCGAAAGGATTTTAAGCAGCGTGGATTTGCCGGCCCCGTTGCGACCGATAATGCCCAGCACGTCGCCTTGGTGGATGTCGAACTCGATGTCGCGCAAGGCCCAGAAGGTTTCCGTCTTGGGTCGCCGACGTGTGTTTTTGAGAAGGCTGGCGATGGCTTCGGCGGCGGTGGTGTGGTTTTGCGCATCGACGGCAATGCGGTAAGATTTCGATAGTCCGCGCACCGAGACGGCAATGTCACTGGACGGCATCCGAGAAGGGTCTTTCTTGGGGGACGGCAGCCAAACCCGGTCGTCAATGGGCTGCTTGGGACAGCTTATTATAGCATAGCGCGCCGCCGAAATCCACCGGGGCGGACCGGGCCGGCGAAAAACGGCAGGGGAGGGGGCTTCAGACCAGGACGTAGACCGCCTTGGTTTTCGCCCGGCCCAGCAGGGCGATGTCCTCATCGACCATCATCCGCACCAGCTCCTCGAAGGTCGTCTTCGGCGCCCATCCCAGCGCCGCCCGCGCCTTGCTCGGGTCGCCGATCAGCAGATCGACCTCGGCGGGGCGGTAGTATTTGGCGTCCGTCTTGACGTAGTCGCGGTAGTCCAGATCGGCGTGGGCGAAGGCGACCTCCAGGAACTCGCGCACCGAGTGCGTCTCGCCCGTGGCGATGACGTAGTCGTCGGGCGCGTCCTGCTGGAGCATCAGCCACATGGCCTCGACGTACTCCTTGGCGTAGCCCCAGTCGCGCCGGGCGTCCAGGTTGCCCAGGTACAGGTCGTGCTGCAGGCCGGCTTTGATGTGGGCGACGGCGCGGGTGATCTTGCGCGTCACGAAGGTCTCGCCCCGGCGCGGGCTTTCGTGGTTGAACGCGATGCCGTTGCAGGCGAACATCCCGTAGCTTTCGCGGTAGTTGACCGTCACCCAGTGGGCGTACAGCTTGGCGGTGCCGTTGGGGCTGCGCGGGTGGAACGGCGTGGTCTCCCGCTGGGGCGTCTCCTGCACCATGCCGTACATCTCGGAACTGCCGGCCTGGTAGAACCTGGTCTCGATGCCGACCTCGCGGATCGCTTCCAGCAGGCGCACGGTCCCCATGCCCGTCACGTCGCCGGTGTACTCGGGCGTGTCGAACGAGACGCGCACGTGACTCTGGGACGCCAGGTGGTAGACCTCGTCGGGCCGGACGCGGTACAGCAGCTTGATCAGGCTGGTCGAGTCCGTCATGTCCCCGTAGTGGAGGAAGAAGTGGACGCCGTTGACGTGCGGGTCTTCGTACAGCCCGTCGATGCGCCCGGTGTTGAACGACGACGAGCGGCGGATGAGGCCGTGGACCTCATACCCCTTAGCCAGCAGCAGCTCGGCCAGATACGACCCGTCCTGTCCCGTGATTCCGGTGATCAGCGCTTTTTTCATAGAAGCACTGATTATAGCACATCAGGCCGCTGGAAGGGAACTGCAGGAGGGGCAGGGTCGGGGCAACCGCATACAGGCAGCCAGGCGGGGCAACCGCATACAGGCGGGGCAACCACAGGGGGTTGCTCCTACACGGATCCTCCCCTGTAGGGG
>CAXUCQ010000101.1:0-898 GCA_964249295.1 uncultured Armatimonadales bacterium
AGCGGGCGGCTGGCCTACAGCAGCGCCGGCCACGAGACTCAACTCATCAAGCGCGCGGGGGGCGGCACGACGCTGCTGCCCGCGACGGGGCCGATCCTGGGCATCGCGGAGCACCGCTTCGACCAGAGCCGCGAGGACCTCGCGCCCGGCGACACCCTGGTCCTCTTCACGGACGGCCTGACCGAAGCGCGCTCGGCCAAGACGCGCGACCTGCTCGACCTCGGCCGCGTCATCCAACTGGTCGACGGCGTGCCGGCGGCGCTGGGGGCGGGGGGGCTGGCGGCCTATCTGGAGCGCAGCGCCCTGGACTGGACGGCGGGTCGCCCGCAGGACGACCTGGCCCTGCTCGCCGCCCGCCGCCGCACGCCGGACGACGAGGCCCAGCAGCCCACCCTGCTCCGCACGCGCGCCGTGGACTCCTTGGTCATCGACAGCCCGTCGGGCGCCGACGCCGAACTGCTGTTCCAGTTCGCCTTCCCCAGCCGCCCCGACTACGCCGCCGAAGTGCGCCAGGCCGTCGCCCACTGGATGTCGACGCTGGGCTACCGGCGCGACGAGGTCGAGGACTTCCAGACCGCCATCACCGAAGCGGTCACCAACGCCGTCCGCCACGGCTCCCCGCAGGGCGACGCGGACCAGTTCCACGTCACCGCCTACCGGCTCGTGGACATCGCCATCGCCGTCGAGGTCACGGACAGCGGCCCCGGCCTCCGTGACCCGCAGGCCACGCCCGTCATGCCCGAACCCGAGGCGACGGGCGGGCGCGGCCTGCCGCTGATGCAGGAACTGGCCGACGCCGTCCAGTACCTGCCGACGCCCAGGGGCCTCCGCGTCCGCCTTGTCAAGAACCATCCGGCCGCCCGCGAGTAGGGCCGCCCTGCCGGGCCGCCCCTACAGG
>CAXUCQ010000101.1:908-5158 GCA_964249295.1 uncultured Armatimonadales bacterium
CGGGCGTTCCCGCCCGCCACCAGCGCGAACTCCGGCTCGCTGAGCGCCTGCCGCACGTTCCGCAGGGCGCGCTTCTGCGAGAACAGCGGGAAGTCCGAGCCGAACAGCAGCCGTTCCGGCCCCAACTTGTCGCACAGGCGGCGGATCAGATACGGCGGCTGCCAGCTCGTTTCCAGCAGCAGATTGGGCGACCCCAGTGCCGCCCGCAGCGCCGCCCGAGGCGCGTCCCACCCGGCATGGCCGCACACGAACGTCACGGTCGGGAACTCGCGCAGCAGTCCCGGCAGCGCCCTCTCCCACGGGCTGTCCTGCGGGCGGTAGATCGGGAAGTTGCCCGTGTGCAGATAAACCGGCAGGTGCGAGACGGGCGACGCCGCCAGCCGCGCCACCAGCGCCCGCTGCTGCGGCGAGTCCAGCGCCAGCCGCTGCAGGTCGCTGTGGAACTTCACGCCCTTGATGGGCAGCGTCAGCAATCGGTCGAACCGATCCAGATAGTCGTCCGCGTGCGGGTCCACGGACCCGAACGGGATCAGCACCCCGCCCAAGTGAGCGCACGCCTTCAGCACCTCGTCCGTCGGCACGAACGGGTCGATGGCGACGACCACGCTCTGCTCCACGCCCGTGTCGGCCATCTCCGCCACCAATGCCTGCGCGTCCGTCGCCGTCATCCGCCGCGCCATCTCGGTGTAGATCAGCGGCCCCGACTTGCGGTACGCCCGCAGCGCCTGCGGCGTGCGCCACCGCTCCGCCATGGTGTCCATGGCCTCCTGCGCCCACTGCCCCAGCATCTGCGTCGCCACGGTCGTCGGCCCCAGCGACCGATAATACTGCCCGTCCGCGTCCGGCATCCGCGTCCCCGGCGTCGTGATGTGGCAATGGAAGTCGAGTATCACGCCCCTATCATACCCGCAAGCGCCGTCACTCCCGGACTGCCCCGGCAGGGTGTAATCTGAACGGAGGTCACACATGGACACGCTTTTGACCGCGCCCCGCTCCGATGATGAGGCAGTTCACCTCATCGACCAGGTGCTTGCCCAGGCTGCCCCGCTCCGCGCCCGGATGCAGACCGCCGATGCCGAGGGCGCCCGTCTCGCCGCAGAAACTCGGACGCTGCGTGATGAGTCCGCCCGGCTTCTCGCCGAGCAGAGCCACGCCGTCCGCGCCATGAACGCCGCCCTCGACCGCCTCGCCGCGCACGAATAGCCCCCCTGTTTAAGCAACTGGCGGAACTGGCCCTGCAGTACCTGAACCTCGCCCGTGACGTGCTTCAACTGAAAGAAGACCTCAAGGCGCTCCGGCAGGAACTCAAAGGCCTCCGCGCCGACTTCGCCGCCTCGCAGAAGGGACAGGAGCAGACACACCGCGCCATCGAGCGTCTTGCTTTCGAGGTGCAGCGCACACGGGACCACGACGACAGCGAGCGTCGGATGCTCGCTCCTCAGTTGGAGAACGAACTGCTCAAGTTCGCGCGCCGTCTGCCGCCAGGTGACAAGACGGAGTAGCCCTCCTCCCCACCACCCGCGGACCGTTTTCCACCTGACGACACATCTCCTTGCCCTTTTCGCGCCTGTGTGTTATAATGCCGCATCCCCCGCGTATGTCTTAGCGGGCAGGCTCTCGACACACCGTTAGGAGAACACTCATGCACGTCGCCCGCAATGCCACAGCCCGTGTGGCCGTCCCGCCCCTGGGACTCGCAACCCTCGTCGCCCTTGGCCTTTGTAGCCCTCCCGCCGCCCGCGCCCAGACCGTCCTCAGCGGCCACCACGACGGCAGCAACGGTGATGGCGCCGATGTCCGCGACGGCGCCTTCGCCGTCCTCCCCGACACCGGCGGCGTTCCCAGTGCCACTTTCAACAACAACCAAAACTTCGGCCTGACGACCTTCAACGCGAGCCTCGCTATCGCTGGCGGCCAGTTCAACGGCAACGGCGCCGACGGCCTGTACGTTTTCACCGGCACCGCCGCCGTCTCCGGCGGACAGTTCAACGGCAACGGCGACTATGGCGTCATCTTCACCAACACCGCCACCGGCACGGTCGGCGGCACCATCAGCGGCGGCACGTTCGCCGGCGACCTCGTGGGCCTCGACACCGAAAACAGCGCCTCCGTCACCGTCACCGGCGGCACCTTCACCAGCGACAGTCTGGCCGCCGTCACTTCCTACACCGGCAGCGACATCACCGTCACCGGCGGCCAGTTCAGCGGCAACGGCTACGACTTCTACGCCAGCAACGGCAACACCACTCAGTTCCCCGCTGGTGCCATCGACATCTACGGGAGCTTTCTTCTCCCCGGCTCCAACCGCACTCGCGCCCCCGGCCAGACCTTCAGCCTGACCGGAAGCGGCTCTTTCACCGGCACCCTCGCCGACAACACTGTGGCCCAGGTTTACACTTACGACAACTACAGCGCCGCCATCACCCTGCACGAGGTCGCACTAGCCGCCGCGCCCGAACCGTCGCAGGCCGCCGCCATTGCCCTCGGCGCGCGTGGCCTGGCCGTCCTCACCCTCCGCGCCCGCAAGCGTAGCGCCTGAAACGCCCTCGCTTGTTCGCCAAAGCAACGCCCGCCCCCACGGATGACAGTGGCAAGGCGGGCGCTTCACGCAAGGAGCGGCAGGAGAAGCCGGCACCTAGATCGAGTAGTCCTCCGCCCCCGCTGCCTTTGCTTCCGCTTCCGCGAACACCTGCAGGCGGCGCGGCTTGACGTGGACCTGCTCGCCGGTCTTCAACCCCAACTCGCGGAACTTCTCCCGCGACAGCTCCGCCGCCAGGTGGTCCCCGGTGTCGCGGCGTTCCAGGTCCAGGCGCACCGTCGGGCCGACGGCGTTGATGTGGCGGATCGTCGCTTCCACCGTCGGCACGCCGTTGCGCTGCCGCTCGATCTCCAGGTCGTGCGGGCGGACATAGCCGATCACGGCCCCGTCCCCGAGGGGCGGCTGCTCGGGGGCGCGGAACGCATACTCGCCCGACACCACCTCGCCCCCCAATGCCCGCCCGTGGAACAGGTTGACGTTGCCCAGGAAGCCGTACACGAACGGGTTGGCCGGGTGTTCGTAGACCTCCTCGGGCGTCCCCAACTGCTCGATGCGGCCCCCGTTCATCACCACGACGCGGTCGGCCACCTCCAGCGCTTCCTCCTGGTCGTGCGTCACGAAGACGCTGGTGATGTGCAGGTCATCGTGCAGGCGCCGCAGCCACTGGCGCAGCTCCTGACGCACCCGCGCATCCAGCGCCCCGAACGGCTCATCCAGCAGCAGCACTTTGGGTTCCACGGCCAGCGCCCGCGCGAGTGCGATGCGCTGCCGCTGCCCGCCCGAGAGCTGCGACGGGTAGCGCCCCGCCAGCCCTTCCAACTGCACCAGGCGCAGCAGTTCCGTCACGCGCCGCCCGATCTCCGCCCCCGACGGGCGCGACGCCCGAGGCCGGACGCGCAGCCCGAACGCGACGTTCTCGAAGATGGTCATGTGCCGGAACAGCGCGTAGTGCTGGAACACAAACCCGACCTGACGCTGACGGACGCTGGTGTCCGTCGTGTCCTCGCCGCCGAAGAGCACATGGCCGCTGTCCGGCGTTTCCAGCCCGGCGATCAGGCGCAGCAGCGTCGTCTTGCCCGACCCGGACGGACCCAGCAGGGCGACCAGTTCGCCGGTTTCCACCCGCAGGCTGACTTCGTCCAGCGCCTGGAACGCGCCGAACGCCTTGGAGATGCCGCGCACTTCGATGCTCATCGCCCGCCCTCTTTCCCCGTCTTCCACTCGATCAGGCTCTTCAGCACTAATGTCACCAGGGCCAGCCCCGTCAGCAGCGACGCCACGGCGAACGCGCCCACGTAGTTGTAGTCGTCGTACAACTGCTGGATCTGCAGGGGCATTGTGTTGGTCTCGCCCGCGATATGGCCGGACACGACGCTGACCGCCCCGAACTCGCCCATCGCCCGCGCGTTGGTCAGGATGACGCCGTACAGCAGCCCCCACTTGATGTTGGGCAGCGTCACCCGCGAGAACGCCTGCCACCCCGAGGCGCCCAGGGTCAGCGCCGCCTGCTCCTCGTCCGACCCCTGCGCCTGCATCAAAGGGATGAGTTCCCGCGCCACGAACGGGAACGTCACAAAGACGGTCGCCAGGACGATGCCCGGCAGCGCGAAGATCAGTTTGACGTTGTGCGCCTCCAGCCACGGCCCGAACCACCCGTGCGCCCCGAACAGCAGCACGAAGATCAGGCCCGCCACGACGGGCGAGACGGCGA
>CAXUCQ010000101.1:5168-9195 GCA_964249295.1 uncultured Armatimonadales bacterium
GGAGATCGAGCACGGCAGGTCAATCAGCGTGGTCAGGCCGTTCTTGCCCCGGAACTCGACCGTGGCGAGCGCCCAAGCCGCCGCCACGCCGAACACGACGTTGAGCGGCACGGCGATCAGCGCCGCCGTCAGCGTCAGCCGGACCGCCGTCAGCACGTCCGGGTCCCGCAGCGCCGCGAGGTACGCCGCCAGTCCGCTCTGGAAGGCCTGCTGGAAGACGACCAGCAGCGGCACGACCAGAAACAGCGCCAGAAACAGCAGCGCCAGCCCGATCAGCAAAAGTCGCACCCAGGCTGGCTCCGTGACCGACGCCCGCGTCTGCGTCCGTCCCCCCCACGCGGCTGCATGGCGACAGTCCCGGCCATCGTCTAAGTCCCCCCCTGCCGCCGCCGCGAGAGCGCCTGCAGCAGAGTGCCAAGCAGCAGCAGCAAGAACGACGCGACCAGCATCACGACCGCGATCGCCGTCGCCCCCACATAGTCGAACTGGTCCAGTTTGCTCATGATCAGAAACGGCACGATCTCCGTCTTCATGGGCAGGTTGCCCGAGATGAAGACGACCGACCCGTACTCGCCCAGCGCCCGCGCGAACGCGAGTGCGAACCCCGTCAGCGCGGCGGGGGCCAATGTCGGCAGGATCACGCGCGCCAGCGTCTGCCACCGCGACGCGCCCAAAGAGGCCGCCGCTTCTTCGACCTCGAGATCCAAATCTTCCAGGATGGGCTGCACCGTCCGCACGACGTAGGGCAGCCCGATGAACGTCAGCGCGACCAGGATGCCCAGCGGGGTGAACACCACATGGACGCCGTGCGGCTCCAGCCAGCGCCCGATCCTTACTTTTTTTGCTTAGACGGTCTTCTTGTCGATGACCGCCACCTGCGTCGGCAGCGCGAACGGCAGGTCCACCAGCCCGTCGATGAGCCGCCTGCCGGGGAACCGGTACCGCGCCAGGGTCCATGCGACGAGCAGCCCGAAGACCAGGTTGAGCGCCGCCGCCCCCAGTGACGCGCCGAAGGTCACCCTGTAGGCCGCCACGACCTCCGGGTCCGTGACCGTGCTCCAGAACGCATGACGCCCCATCGTCGCCGTCTTGAAGAACGTCGCCGACAGCGGGATCAGCACGAGCAGGCTCAGGTACAGGATCGTGTAGCCCAGCGACAGCCCGAAGCCGGGCAGGACCCGGCGGGGCCGCCGCTTCGCTAACGGGTGACGGATGGCGACGCTCATAGTCTAAAGTCTAGTTAAAAAGTAGAAAAACTGGCCTGGCCGAAGCGTTATTGTACTGCGCCCCGGCTCCGTTGTCAACGCGCGGTCGAACGGTCAATCCCAGCGGCGACAGTCGGAGCAACGCAGGGGCGCAGTCTGGCGTCCGCTGCCACGATCACCATGCCGGCAGGCGATGTCGTTTATGCCGTCCTCGACAGGAAAGTCTCTATGTCCCGTGCTAAGGCTATATCCTGCTCGGTCACGCCGAAGGGCGCTTGCGTCTCCTCCTCACGGAAGGTCCGAAGCATGATCGTCACTTCGGTGCGCCCCTGAAAGCCGTAGACACTCAGCCCCAGGTGATCTCCGGCCCCGGCGCAGGCGTCGGCGACCTGGTGGGCCAGAGCCATGCCTCCCTCAAAGGTAGAACACTTCACTTTTTTGTAGATAAGGTCAGGCAGTTCCTGCCCGCGCGAGTCGTGGCCCAACTGCCATCCGCTCAGACCACGGAGCAACGCCTCTACTCGCTGGTTGTCCGACTGTTCCATCACACGGCAATTCCTTACCCTGCCTGTTGCAAAAACCTGTTCCGTTTCATGCAGCATGACGGCAAAGCTCAACCGCGCCTGCGACCGGCAGTAGCGCAGGCAAGGAGCGGAAGTGCGGACGAAGGGGTACGCCGCGTGGCGTATGTCCTCTGGAACACTTCATACCGGTTGCAGCGAGTGTTGAACCGGAAGTTGGCGGGTCATGTCCCCGTTTGTCAACGCGCTCAGGCGCTGCGGAAGCGCTGCGGAAGAAGAAACCTTTCTAAGTTTGGAACCGTACACGGCGTGGGATCAATTTCTGTCTGCTCACGATAGGAGAACGCCATGAAAACCTCACTCCTGTTTGTCGCCGTCCTGACAGTTCTTACCCTGTCAGGGGCAGTGTCGGCAATTGCCGCCCCGTGCGACGGCTCGGCTGCGGCACCCAAGAAGTCCGGCACGCCGCTCCGTCTCCGGCCCGAGCAAAGTCCACGCGCCGGCGCTTCGTCGTTCCACGCGCTGCCGGAGGCACACATCGTGTCGGCGTTCCTGTTGCGGAGCGGCACGACGACCTTCTACACGGATACGCGCGGACGGGTCATCGGACGGAGTGGTCGCGGCTACGGCTCGGGGGTGTCTTGGTACGACCAAAGCCGCAGCGACGCGGCTCGCCCCACACGGATCGCCGTAAAACGTGACATCATGGCAAGGGGTCGCTGATCGGCACCACACCCCAGGCGTCATTTGTGATAGATCTGGTCGAACGTGCCGCCGTCGGCGAAGTGGGTCTTCTGGATCGCGTCCCAGGTCCCAAAGACCTTCTCCGCTGTGAACAGCGGGATCTTGGGGAACTGCGCGGCGTATTTGGCGGCCACGTCCGCCGCGCGGGGGCGGTAGAAGTTCTTCGCCGCGATCTCCTGACCCTCGGGCGAATACAGGTACTGCAGGTACGCCGCCGCGACCTGGGCCGTGCCGTGCTTGGCGGCGAACTTGTCCACCACCGCAATGGGCGGCTCGGCCAGGATGCTGACGGACGGGTCCACGACCTCGAACTGGCCCTTGTTGAGCTTGTCCGCCGCGAGGTCGGCGTCGTTCTCCCAGCCCAGCAGCACGTCGCCCAGTCCTCGCTGCACGAACGTGTTGGTCGCCCCGCGCGCCCCGCTGTCCAGCACGGGGACGTTCTTGTACAGGGCCGCCACATACGCCCGCGCCGCGTCCGGGCCGCCGCCGGGTTTCTGCAAGGCCTGGCCCCACGCGGCCAGATAGTTCCAGCGCCCGCCGCTCGACGTTTTGGGGTTCGGGGTGATGACCTGCACGCCGGGCTTGATCAAGTCGGCCCAGTCCTTGATGCCCTTCGGGTTTCCCTTGCGGACCAGGAACACGACCGTAGACGTGTAGGGAACGGCGCCGCCGGGCAGCTTCTGCTCCCAGCCGGGCTGGATGTCCCCGGCCTTCTGGATGGCGTCGATGTCCGACGCGATGCCCAGCGTCACTACGTCGGCTTCCAGCCCGTCGATGACGCTCCGGGCCTGCTTGCCCGACCCGCCGTGCGACTGTTTGATCGTTACGGTCTGCCCGGATTTGGCCTGCCAGTATTTGACGAACGCCGGGTTGAACGCCTGGTACAGCTCCCGCGTCGGGTCATAGGACACGTTCAGCAGCGTCACCGCTCCCTTGCCCGTCTGTCCACCGTCCCCTCCGGCGCCGGACTTTTCGGACTTGCCACAAGCCAGCCCCGCCCCCGTCAGCAGCACGGCCAGACCCGCCAGCGTGACATTGCGCCACGACTCCCTTGTTGCTCGCATGAACCCTCCCGTCGCCGCCCGTCCGCCGGGCCGCGCGGCCCTATTATACCCGGATAGAACACATTGTCAATTGCTTTACTGTCCAATAAGCGTTCCACCGACGCGGTTGACCGATGCCGTCTTCCGTGATACAATGCACCCATGCGCGCCGTCGATCTGATCGCCCAAAAACGTGCAGGGGAGGCCCACAGCGCCGACGAGATACGCTTCCTCGTCGGCGGCTGCGTGTCGGGTGCTGTCCCCGACTACCAGATGAGCGCCTGGCTGATGGCCGTACTGTGGCGCGGGCTTTCCGAGGAGGAGACCTTCGCCCTTGTCGGCGCGATGGTCGAGTCGGGCGACGTGCTGGACCTTTCCAGCCTGCACGGCGTCCCCGTCGACAAGCACAGCACGGGCGGGGTGGGGGACAAGACGACGCTGGCCGTCGTCCCCATTTTGGCCTCGGCGGGCGTCCCCGTCGCCAAGATGTCCGGGCGCGGTCTGGGCCACACCG
>CAXUCQ010000102.1:0-8959 GCA_964249295.1 uncultured Armatimonadales bacterium
CTCCAGGACATCCTGGTGCCGCTGCTGCGCGCGGACAGCCCGGAGGCCGCCACCACGCTGGCCTGCCGTCTGGCGAGGGCCGACGGGCAGGCGACGCGGGTCCACCTGGCGTATTTCCTGGAAGTCTCCCGTCAGTTGCCCCTCAACGCGCCGCTGCCCGAAGAGGAGCGCGCCGCCGGCGAGGCGCTGACGGCGGCGGAGGAGCGGGTGCGGCGCGCGGGTCTGACGGCGGTGACGCACGTCGCCCGCACGCGCGACGCGGGCGAGGAGATTCTGCATCAGGCCGGGACGGTCCGCGCCAACCTGATCGTGCTGTCCGTGGTGGGCGTTGGGAGCGAGATCGACGACTTCACGCGCCAGATCGCCCGGACCCTGCTCGACCGCGCCCCGTGCGAGGTCGTCCTCAACAAAGTGCCGCCGGGCGTCTAGAGCCTACCGACCTCGAGGTGACTCCCCGCGTCCGGCGCGTTGTTTTTCCGACGCTTTCAAGCACGCCGGGTGTCTTTGTTGATGATGGCCGTGTGCGGAGGCGCTTCACCGGCTCGCAGGAGGACCGTGTAGCTGTCGTCGGGGACGACTCTGCCCGCGCCGTCTTTGCAGTCCCAGCGGACATCGATTTTCTGACCGATTCCCCGGTAGACACGGACCGCGGACGGGTGATCCGTGGTCGATTCGATGCGGACGGCCCACGGCCGGGCGTGTGCAAGTTCCGCGGTGATGTGAGCGCGCCTGGGCGGGTCATTCCTGCGGCCTGGCGACTCCGGGTCAACCAGGCCGTCCACGGAGATGCTGTGGATGTCGTTGCTGAACTTGACACGGCGGTGCGCCGCCTGCCGCCCTGCGTTGACGCTCAGCAGATGCCAGCCGTTACGGAACTCGTCAGTGGGCAGTGAGATGACGGTGAACGGGTCTGCGGCTGACACACCCTCCCTGTCGCCTCCCATGCCTGCATAGGCACGGTCAACGGACAGCGTCACGGACCCGTACTCGTCTGCGGGGCTTGTCAGCCTGATCCTGACAAGGACCTCCCCGGAGAGTGTCTGTCCATCCTTGATGTTCAGCATCGCCCCGCGAGGCCGGGGGACGCTTCTTGTGGCCGGGAGCGGCCCCTGCGCCCTGGTGCCTGGAATAAACGTCCATAGGACCACAGCGGCCAACAAGAGCGTTCTCGTCATTGTGTGCATGGTGTTGCCTCGGGTGCCGGGCGGGTGTCATGCGCCCGGCACGTCCTCCGTTGCCTCAGATGCTGTCTGAGTCGTCCCCAGGTCATCCCAGTTCGGCGTGATCATCAGGCCTGTGCGACCGTTCGGGGACTGTTCTTGTCGGAGGCATTGTACCGGGCTTCCGGGCGGGTGTCAAACCCGGAGGGCTGATGACCGATGCGCTACCGCGCGTGAGCGGCGGGGCCGTGTGCGGGGTGCCGCGCGTTGCGGAAGTACACCCGCCGCCGGTCGAAGACGCGGGGGCCGAGTCTCAATTCCAGGGTGTGCGGCCCGTCGGCATAAACTCCCGTCGGGACGCCGAAATTGACATAGAAGTTGCTGCCGCTCTGCCTGTCGGTCCCGGACGAGTAGCGCCTGCCGTCCAGCCACAACTCTACCATGTCCAGGCCGGTCAGGTCACGGGCAAGGATGGAAACGTCGCCGGAGAGCGTCTGGCGTTCTCTGATGTTGTCGAAGACGAAGCACTGCGGCGACGCCGTCTGCCGCGCGCGAAGCGCCACCACTCCGATCAGCAACACACAAGCGACGATGATGCTGGACACAACGAGGCCGGGTCTCATGCTTCCCTCACTTGATGGGCGTCAGCAGGAAGGCCCGTTCCTTGCCGTTGTGCCTGCCGTTCCCTACAATCTGGCCGTGGTTGTTGATGGCGATGGCCGCTTCCAATCGCCACCCGGAGCGGGCGGGTATCGCGTCGTCCAGAGTCAGAAGCCGTCCGCCTCGCCACAGGCAGGCGCGTTCGGGAGCGTGGGGGCTGGAGTCGTGCCAGTACCCGACCACTTGTCCCCTGCCGTTGACGCCCGCAGCCAGACTCACGTCGTCATCGTGGAAGGTCTGCAAGCGCGTGGGCCTGCCCCGCTGCCAGAAGGCGGCATGGACGGCTATCTCCGTTTCGGAGAAGCCGACCGCCTCACCAACACTGTTGATGCCGCTCGTCTGGCTATAGGCGTCTTGTGGTAAGGTACCAAGGTCACGAACTTGCTGACGTCGCCACAGGGCCGCGTGGGTGAGGCCCGGCTGAGACACATCACCCGACGATAGCCGGAAGACGCGCGGGGGCAGGTCCGCCTTCCCGGCGATCAGGCCGCTGTCGTTGATTGCGAATGCGTAGGAGTACTGGCCGCCCAGGGCCGAGAGCGGGCGCATGCGCCCCCGCTCCCACAAGAAGGCCCGGTAGACCAACTCGTAGTAGCGATCCGCCTTTCCCGTGGAGGCATAGCCGACGACCTGCCCCGCGTCGTTGACACAGGTCGCCGTGGTGTACGGGTAGCGGGGGAGGACGCCGAGGTCAATGACCCGGCCGCGCCGCCAGAGGACGGCGCGGCCCTGGTCTGAGTCGCCGCTGAAGGACGCCCCGACGATCAGTCCCCGGGTGTTGATCGCGGCCGCCGCGCTGTCGCGGCGGCGCGGACGGGATCGTCGCCGATGATCTTGGGGTTTTTCTGGCGGACGCAGACGCCGACGACCTGCCCCCGGTCGTTGATGCTTTTCGCGGCGCTGACGTTGTAGCCGGGCAGTGTGCCAAGGTCGGTGACGGCGTAGCCCGGCAGGCTGCTGATGGCCGTAGGCACCGCGGCGGACGATGCCACTGGAGGGCGTGCTTTCGGGTGCTTAGTCGCCAAGCAAGAGAGGGTACTCAGCATGAGGCATAGAGGCAAACATTTTAACAGAGCCGAGCGTCGTTTCATGGCAGCTGCCCTTGCATAATAGGGACGGGAGGCAAACGCAGTTCGCCTCCCAGTAGCACTCACGGTGAGCGCAGGGTCGATCCGCCCGTCAGTAGAATGGGAACGGGGTGTTGAGGGACGTCCTCAGGTCGATGTTCTGTTCCCACGAGAACGGACTCTGCTCCAGCCAATTGATGTATCCGCTTGCATAAGGCCCTGCCGGGTAGGCGCCCTCCAGAGCGACGAGGCTCTGGTCCATCTCCCCGCCTGGGAACAGCGTGACGTTGGAGTAGCCGAGGCCCCAGTCCGCGCCGTAGACGAACGAGGAGTCAACGTTGAACCCGCCGCCAGGCCCACTCCCGGCATTGTTTGGTACCAGTTGACCGATCGAGTTGGCGCGCTTGATCATCTTGCAGGCCTTGTTGGTCCATCCCTGCACGCCGACGTAGACGTAAGTCACCGCCTGTGCCTGCTCGCTTTTGTGGAGAGTGCCTGACTTATCGTAATAAGTCGCTTGTACATCACCTGTGACAGTCAACACGATGTGCTTATTCTTGATGGTCCCATAGCCGGGCGCTTGGAAGGTCATCAAAGGGGAAGTGTCCGGCAGCACGACTACGAAGATGTGTCGGGTCTGGCCGACTTGTCCATACGTTGGGCTGCCGAGGTAGACTGTGGCTGGGAAAACTGTGCCTGCTTTCCGCATATCCAGAACGAACGGCCTCCATCCCTGTCCGTTCTGACCTTGGGTGCTCAACTGAAGGCCGACATCAAGGGCAGAAGTCTCCGCATGCAAAGTATAATCCCACACCGCCCCACCGGTGTAGATGAACGCGGTGTCCCCGTTGAACAGGCCGACGCTACTGTGATCGTAGGCATTATTGTCTTTGGGGTCAGGCAGGTTGATGAACGACTCTAGCCCGTAGTAACCCGGCTGAGACTCCACCTTGCGGAAGATGCCGGTCGCCGTCGGGTTCTTGGGTGGGTAAGCGTAGTTGTATTTTGGTGTCAGCGGTGGACAACCCATCACGGCAGCTGATTGACCGCCAGTGGCCGCAGAGTTACCCGTTCCTCCCAAAGCGGCGCTATCGTCGTCCAGTGGGGGAGCCGGAGTTGTTGAGCCATCCGTGTAGGAGATGGTGTTTGAACTGCCGTTGTATTTCCCTGCGGCAGCGAGGGCCAAGGGGGGATCGCCGTTGGGATAGTTTCCCTGGTAGATGACCCCGTCCGGCCCGGCCACCGCCAGCACGCCCACGCCCATCTCGTTCTCGGTGAGGTTGCTGGAGACCATCTGGGACACGGCAGGGATGATCTGCGTCGGGTCCCCCGAATCGTAAGGAATGCCGGTCGCATCAACTGTGTCGCTGTCCTCATTGGAAGGCCCGCTCTGTGTCGCCGCGTTGACGGCCTCGACCGTGTAGAAGTATTGCGTCCCATTCGTCAGGCCGGTGTCCGAGAACAGGAGCATATTGGTGACGCCGGGGCCGCTGTCCAGGGTCGTGACGGGCGTGGAGCCGTTGACGGGGTGGGCGTAATCCTCGCCGCCCGATGCCGTCCCCCGGAAGACGTTGTAGCCCGTCGCGCCGGAGACGCCGCTCCAGTAAAGGGTGATCTTGCCGCTGCCGGTGGCATACGCGGCCAGGTCCGTGGGGGCGGAGAGCGGGTTGTATGGCGTGGCGCTGGCCTCGTTGGAGCTGGCGCTCTGTTGGAGCGAGATGGCGTAATAAGGCGGACTGGAGGTTGTCACCATCGTTACCACCTGGTAGTAATACGCCGTCCCGTTAGTCACTGCGGTGTCGGTGTAGGTGACGGGTGACTCGGTGTCGGACGGAGCGGGGACGCTGGCGTAGGCGGATGTGCCTTCGCTTCCTGGGGAGGTGCCGCGATAGATGTTGTAGGCGACCGTCTGGTTGCTGTTCTGTGCGTAGGCCGTCTGGTTCCAGGTGAGAGCCGCCTGTCCTGTGCCGGCAGAAGCAGTCAAGTGAGGCGCCGGGGGTGAGCCTGCCTGTTGAGCAGAGGCCTTTGGGGCCAGGCTGATGGAGAGCAGGCTGAACAGGAGCGTCAGCAGCACGGCGGACAAACGACAGTCGCGGGTGCGGCCCTGCTGCCGAGCAGCGCCGAGCGGGATGAAAAGTTCCATGCCTCATTTCCCTTCGTAGGTGCAGAATGGGGAGGAGGCAGGGTACAATCGTACCAGCCTTCTCCCCGGAAGGCGTCAAGCCGTCCGTTCCTTCTCCGCCAAGAGACAGAGGAACGGGCGGTTTTTCTTGGGAGCGCCGGACGCGGCGCGGTCGGTGGGGACCGGCACGGGCCGGACACGCGGGCAATGAAACTCGGGATGGGGTCAGGGGAAGTTGAAAGCGCGTGCGTGAAGAAGCGCGTGCGTGAAGAAGCGCGTGCGTGAAGAAGCGCGTGCGTGGGGGCAGCCGTGACAGCCCGCAAGAGGCCGTGAACTCGCTGAATGTCTCGCAACCGATGCAAACATGCTCATCTGCCCCCAGCAACAACGCCGACGGAAAACAGTGCCACATGATCAACGACGCGCGGAACAGCCTGTGAACGGGACTACCAGGGGCGAGATGGGCGTGGGGTAGAAGAGTGTCCGTTACACCGATACCGCCATTATAAGCGGGTGGACCCGGTTTGTCAAGGGGTCTGCGTGTTAAGTTTCCGTTAAGGTTTTCAGAGGGCCTAGCCCAGCACTTCCAGTTCATTGGGCAGGCGGGTCAGCGTCTCGCAGCCGTCGTCCGTCACGAGCACGTCTTCCTCGATGCGGATGCCGCCCCAGTTCTCCCGGTAGATGCCCGGCTCGACGGTCATGACCATGCCGGGCCGGAGGACGAACTCCTGGGAGCGCATGGAGAAGCCGTGGCGCCCGTCGTGGACCTGCCGCCCCAGGCTGTGGCCCAGGCCGTGGCCGAACGCCTCGCCCCAGCCGTGGTCGGCGATGAAGTCGCGGGCGACGGCGTCGATCTCTTTGCCCGTCCTGCCCGGCTTGATGGCGGCGATGGCCCGCCGCTGCGCTTCCAGGACGATGCCGTAGATGTCGCGCTGCTCGGGGCTGACGTGGGCGATGCCGACGGTGCGCGTGATGTCCGAGTTGTAACCGCCCAGAAACGCGCCCCAGTCGACCGTGACCAGGTCGCCCGCGACGAGCGGGCGCGTGTTGGGCGTGTGGTGCGGGCGCGCGCCCTGTGCGCCGGAGGCGACGATGGTGGCGAAGGCGCGGTCGTCGGCCCCGGCCCGGCGCATGGCGAACTCCAGTTCCAGGGCGATCTCGCGCTCCGAAACGCCGGGCCGCAGCCAGGGCTTGATCGTCTCAAAGGCCGTCTCGGCGAGGAGGATGGCCTGCCGGATGGCGGCGACCTCGGCGTCGTCTTTCGTCGCCCGCAAGGCTTCCACGACGCCTTCCGTGCTCACCCACTCCCGCGTCGGGGCGATGTCCTTGACGAACTGCTGCCACTGGGCGACGGTCACGCGGCCCGCCTCGAAGCCGACGCGCCCGATTGCGGGGCGGGCGTCGAGCGTCTCCTTCAGTTTGTCGGGGTAGCCGCCGCTGCCGACGGTCTCGACGATTTCGAAGCCGGGACACTCCTGCCGGGCGCGCAGCGTGTACCGACTGTCGGTGAGGAGCAGGGCATTTTGGGGCGTCACCAGCGCATACGCCGTGGAGCCGGTGAAGCCCGAGACGTAGCTCAGGTTGGTGATGTCCGTGACGAGCAGGGCGTCCAGGTTCTGTTCCGTGAGGGCGCGTCGGACCCCTGCCAGGCGCGATTGTGTGTTGTTTGACATAGAGGGTACGGAGGCCGGCCTAACGATGGCTTTCTTCCACGAGGCTTTTGGCGGCTTGGAGCGCGAGCAGGTAGGACTGGGTGCCGAATCCGACGATCTGGCCGGTCGCCACGGGCGAGATCACCGACAGGCGGCGGAAGTCCTCGCGGGCGTGGACGTTGGTCAGATGCACCTCGATGGTCGGCAGGCGCGAGTCGGCGATGGCGTCGCGGATGGCGTAGGCGTAGTGCGTGTAGGCGCCGGGGTTGATGACCACGGCGTCGGCCCAGGACATGGCGTCCTGGAGGAAGTTGATGATCTCGCCTTCCGAGTTGGACTGCTGGATGCGGATCTCGACGCCGAGGGCGCGGGCGTGGTCCTCGATCTTGCGGTTGACGGCGTCGAACCTGTCTTTGCCGTAGATGTCGGGGTCGCGGACCCCGAGCATGTTGAGGTTGGGTCCGTGGATGAGTGAGATTTTCATGGGTCCGGTCCGGGTGAGCTGCATGGGGCCTCACAGGTGATTTCGTTACTGGGCGGGGACGGTCGCTTCTTCGGGCAGCAGGATCGGGATGCCGTCGCGGATCGGGTAGACGCGCCCGCACTGGTCGCAGACCAGCGTGTCTCCCTCGAGGCGCAGCGGCGGGCGGTTGTCGTCGGCGGGGCAGGCGAGAATCGCCACAAGCTTCGGGTCCAGAGTCATCGTTGAGTGCTCCTATGTCGCGTTCGCTTCTTCGTAAACGCGCAGGGTGGCGCGGGCGGTCTGCGCCCAGGAGAACCGCGCCGCGCGCTCCAGCCCGTGGCCGCGCCAGCGGTCGCGGACGCCGGGCTGGGTCAGCACCTTTCCCAGCGCGCCGGCCCAGGCCGTCGAGTCGTCGGGCGGCAGCAGCACGGCGGCGTCGCCCACCACTTCGGGCAGCGACGAGGCGCGGACGCACAGCACGGGGCAGCCGCAGGCCATCGCTTCCAGGGGCGGCAGGCCGAAGCCTTCATACTTAGACGGGTAGCAGAAGGCGTCCGCGCCGCCGTAGAGCGCCGGCAGGGCGTCGTCGGGGACGTAGCCCGCCCACACGATGTCGTCCGTGACCGCCGGAGGCAGGGCGGCGACCTGAGTGTCTAGGTCCTGCCCGAGCCAGCCGCGCTTGCCGACGATCACCATCTTGTGCGGCGGCGGGTGCGGTCCGAGCTTGAGCAGCCCGAAGGCGTCCAGCAGGATGCCGAGATTCTTGCGCGGCTGCAGCACGCCGACGGACAGGACGTAAGGCGCGTCGCCGAGATTAAACCGCGTGTTCACCATTTCCCAGGCCGATTCCTGCCCGTCCGGGGGCGGGACGAAGCGGGAATCGGCGGCCAGAAGGATGGTCGTGACTTTCTCCGGGGCGACGCGCCCTTTGTAGGTGCGGAGGATGTCGCGGCGGGTGCTCTCCGAGTCGGCGATGACTTGGGCGGCTTTTACCATCGAGCGCGGCACGAGCGCGTTCAGAATCCAGCGGTCGCGGCGCGGGAAGAGTCCGGGAAAGAGCGCGAACGAGACGTCATGGACGGTGGTGACGATGGGACAGGGCGCCCCGAGCAGGGGGATGTTGTACTGTGTGTGGGCGACGTCGATCCCGTCTTCGGCCAGGGCGCGGGGCCAGCCGCGCAGCATCCACAGCGCGTCATTGGCCGGGCTGGGGATTTGCCGCCAGCGGAAGTTTGGGCCGACGGCGGGAGGGTCGCCGTCGAGCGGCTGCCGCGTGTACAGGGTGTACTCGTTGGCCGTGTCGATGGCGGCCAGGCCGCCGATCAGCCCGCGCCAGTAGGTGCGGTCGCCCGTGAAGCGGCCCGAAAGCGTCCGCGCGTCGATGCCGATTTTCATAAGACCCGCGCCGCCACTTCTCGGTACACGGCCAGCGTTTCGCGCGCCGTCCGCTCCCAGGTGAACGTCGCCGCGTGGGCCACGCCCGCCCGGCGCAGGCGGTCGCGCTCCGCGCCGTCGTGGAGGAGGCGTCGCAGGGCGTCGGCCCAGCCCGCGACATCATCGGGCGGCAGCAGCATCCCGGCCCGCCCGACGACTTCCGGCAGGCTGCTTGTGTCGGAAGAAAGGACCGGACAGCCGCAGGCCATCGCCTCCAGTACCGGGAAGCCGAATCCTTCGTAGAGAGACGGGTAGACGCTGCACAGCGCCCCGGAGTACAGCGCCGGCAGGTCGGCGTCGGGGACGTAGCCGAGGACGCGGACGGCGTCTTCGATCTCGGGATGGGCGGTTCGGTAAGCGTCGGCTTCCGGTGCGCCGGCCCAGCCGCCGGTCAGCGCGAG
>CAXUCQ010000103.1:0-8957 GCA_964249295.1 uncultured Armatimonadales bacterium
CGATGACGGCGTCGGTGCGGTGGCCGATGTCGTCATCGACGATCCGGCCGCCTTCACCGACGACTTCGTGATCCTGAAACTCGCCACGTATACCGACTGCCTCGACAAGGACAGAACGACCGTCGATGGCGTCCCTTTTAGTCAGACCGGTGAGGAAGAGGTAGACTTCATCCGGCAGGTGCATTACGAGTTCGTCGAGCCGATCGGCGGCTTCCCGCCTGTATTCGTCACGCCCGAGATCGGCTTTTACGGTTTTTCGGAGGAGGCGAAAGCCGCCTCAGAGTGGGCCAGGCTGAAGGGCATCCGCTTCCGGCCAGTCAGTTGAACGGAGGTGCCGGTTTTGCAGGACTGCCGGACGTGTTTGTTGAAGATCATGACTTGGGACGAATTCGAGTATTGGCGCTTCCACTTCGAGGATGTGATGCAGGAGTTTGAAGCCTTCGTCCCGGAAGCGCTTGCTGCCAAACTCGACCGCTCCGTCGAGTCCCTGGATGCGCTGGAAGCGTGGCTGCTGGAAAAGTACGACAGCCCTGAAGCGATTTTGACGCTCGACCAGCGCGGGGTGCTGGACGGGGCAAGTCGGTACGTCGGGGAAACCTACGCCGCACACATCGGCGGCAAGTGGCAGATCGACGTCGAGGACACGGACGACGCCTTCTACGGTCTGCCGGTCATCGCGTATCTCGGCGGCAGCGACTGCCCCCTCAGCCTCGTCACCGCGTCACTCGACCGGCGGACCGGGACCTATCTGAGCAACATCCTTCGGAACAAAATGCGGCGCCTGTCGGCGAGAACGAACATCCCCGGCCCGGCTTAGGAGTGACTCAGCGCGAACGATTGGAAATTCGGATGAAGTCAAACCGCTCCCTTTTCAAACTGAGATCCATGCTCCAAACGATAGTCGTTCTGGTCCTTTTCACATCAGCGCCCGTCCGCCAGGCAGCGGCAGCCGCGTCCGGCCGGCAGGCCCCGGCCATCTGGATTGCCACTCGTGGGAATCGACACGGAATCGAGCCTGGCTTCGAGTACATAACGATCCACACGATGGGGGGCCGCGTCTGGCTGGATTATTGGACCTACTTCCCAGGCCGGATTGATGGCGCTCCTCCAGACAGGATCAGCGCCGTTTTCCACTTGCCGGAAGGCGATTACGCGGCCAGCCTCCCGCCGAAGATCGTCAGCGAACATATCCATACCGCCTTATCGCCGACGGGAAGTCCCGCAAGCGGAGGCACCCGTCAGGCGCTGCCAGAACACCCCGCGCCCGACTACCCTTGGGTCGGATCGATCACACGGACGTGGGATCGTTCTCACGAAGGCAACGTCTCTCCTTTGGTCCTGCTGCCCGGCCCCACACAGCCGCCGTTCGTCGCCCGCCACGGGTGGCGCAGCGTCGGTGTGGCCGGGGGACATCCGGCGCGTCGTGATGCACGGCGGCGCCGCCACGGTGGACATCGGCGCGTACAGCAAGGTCAACGATCCGGGCTACCGCAATGACATCGGCCTGGTGTATTGCGGCCCTGACGGCTGTGCCGCCGGACTTGTCCGCGATGTCCACGGCGACTATGTGACGGTGCGTATCCCCCTCCGGCGCGTCCCCGGCCCGAGACCCGCTCGCGCGTTCTGCGTGGTCGGCAGGAACGGCGACTTCGATTACTATCCGCGCCCACATCCAAGCGACGACAGTTTCCGAGTTCCGCTTGAGCGGCGATGATGCGGCTGGCCTGATTCTTGACTTCTCACCCCGTCCGGTGTATACTGATTGCCGAGCAGCGGCGCCGGTGCAAATACCCAGGCATCATTTTCTTTTTGCACGACCGGCAACACCGGGCGGCCCTGTCTCCGTATACAGATCGTCCGCCGCCCGACCGTGGCGCCGGACCGACGACAGCAAAGGGGTGCAAAAAAGAATATGGCAGTGAATTCGCCGGCCAGCGTCCAGGTGAACTCGGCCCCCGGCGGCTACGCCAAGGCCATCGAGATCAAACATCTCGTCAAGAAGTACAAAAGCGTCACCGCCGTCAACGACATCAGCCTCGATGTCTACGAGGGCGAGATTTTCGGCTTCCTCGGACCCAACGGCGCCGGGAAGACGACCACCATCAAGACCCTGCTCGGCCTGATCTTCCCCACGTCCGGCGAGACCCTCGTCCTCGGCAAGCCCGCCGGCGACATCGACGTCAAGGACAAAATCTCCTATCTGCCCGAGTCGCCCTACTTCTACGAGCACATGTCGGCCCGCGAGGTGGTCGGCTTCTACGGCAGCCTGTTCGGCCTGTCCGGGGACGCCAAGAACAAGCGCGTCGACTACCTGCTCAACCTGGTCGGCCTGCAGAACGCCGCCACCAAGACCCTGCGCGCCTTCTCCAAAGGCATGCTCCAGCGCGTCGGCATCGCCCAGGCGCTGATCAACGACCCCAAGATCCTCTTCTTCGACGAGCCGACGTCGGGGCTGGACCCCATCGCCCACCGCGACATCCGCAACCTGATCCTGCACCTGAAGGAAGAAGGCCGGACCATCTTCCTCTCCTCGCACCAACTGTCCGACGTGGAGATGGTCTGCGACCGCGTCTCGATTCTCAACAAGGGCAAGATCCGGCGCATCGGCCACGTCGAGGACCTGATCGCCGGCGGCAACGTCCAGATCGTCGCCGAGAACGTCAAGGCCGGCGACAGCGCGCGGGCGCAGCTCAAGGCCATGACCTCGGACATCGAGGAGGTCGGCAACAAGATGGTCATCACCGCCAGCGCCACGACGGAGAGCAAGAATCGCGTCCTGGACTGGGTCCGCGCCAACGGCGGCGACGTGCTCGAAGTCACCCAGACCCGCCGCACCCTGGAGGACATCTTCTACGAGACCGTCCGCGAGGGCGAACTCGACGGCGCCCACTTCGCCGAACCCGCCACGTCCGAAGCGATGGAGGTCAAAAACTAATCCATGAACACCATCTGGCTGATCGCTTCCGGCACCTTCGGCGAGGCCATGCGCCGCAAGATTTTGCTGGTCTTCCTGTTCGTCGCCATCGCCCTGATTCTGATGGGCTTCGCGTTCGCCTCGTTCACGCCGACCCGAGAGATGGTCGTCATCAAGAGTTTGGGATTGGGCGTCATCGGCCTGGCCGGCGTCTTCATCAGCGTCATCCTGGGCATCAACCTGATCCCCAACGAGATCGAGCGGCGCACCATCTACACGATTCTGTCGAAACCCGTCCAGCGCTGGCAGTTCGTCTGCGGCAAGTTCCTGGGCGGACTGCTCACCGTCCTGTCCAACATCGCCCTGATGGGCCTGGCCTTCATCATCCTGATGATGATCAAGGAGCGCGGGTTCAACCACGACGTCCTGAACGTCTCCAAGGGCGTCCTGATGATCTTCTTCCAGCTCACGCTGGTGGGCGCGGTCGCCCTGTTCTTTTCGGTCTTCCTGTCGCCGTTCGTCAACTTCTTCCTGACGTTCGCCGTGTACCTGCTGGGCAGCACCGACATCGCCGGCAGCCTGGCCGACGACCCGGACCACAAGAAGAACCCGCTGGCCGTCGCGCTGTTCCGGTTCCTGCACAACGTCATCCCGAACTTCGGCAACTTCAACATCCAGAACCCGATCATCAACCCACACGTCATCATCACCAACGAGACGGCCTACATCCTGCAGAACATCCTGTACGCCATCGTCTACACGGCGATCTTGTTGACCGTCGCCGTGCTGATCTTCGACCGGCGGGAGGTCTAAACCCATGCTGAATCCGCAGAAACGCAGCCTGCTGCTGGTCGTCGCCCTGCTGCTGTTCATCCCGGTCGGCGTCCTGCAGAGCCGGGTCATCGACCCGCAGCGCCCGCAGTATGAACCCGGCGGCGCCAACACCAGCAAGGCCGTCAGCCAATTGCCCATCGAGTTCGCGCTGGGCGCCGTGACGGGCTTCCGCGAGGCCGTCGCCGGCCTGCTCTGGGTCCGCACCGACGAGTTCTTCCACAACGGCGACTACGAAGCCATCACGCCGATGATCCGCATCATCACCTGGCTCGACCCGCACCAGACCGACGTGTACCAGACGGGCGCCTGGCACATGGACTACAACTTCACCGACAGCAGCCAGCGGTCCGACCGGCGCTACATCCCGCTCTCGCTGGCCCTGATGCGCGAGGGCATCGCCAACAACTCCAACGTGCCGGACATGTACTCGGACCTGGCGTTCACGCACTACTTCCGCAAGATCGCCGATTTCCCGATGTCCGCCGAGTGGTTCAAAAAGGGTCAGGACATGGTCGCCGGGCTGCAGCAGCAGGCCGCCGCCCAGCCCAAAGACCAGGACCTGAAGCAGCAGGCCGACGATGCCTCCGACTCGGTCATCACCATCGGCCACGGGCTGGCCCACGCGCTCGAAGCCGAGGGCAAGATCCCCGAAGCCCTCGCGCAGTGGCAGTTCTGCGTCCAGGCCCACCAGAGCAACATCGCCAGGGGCATCGGCAGGCAGTTCGGCGAGGCGAGCAGTCTGACCGTCGCCGAGCGCCAGCTGCGCGAGATGCAGCTGCGCCGGCAGTGGCGCGCGCGGGACACGCAGACCCCGGAAAACCTGGGCTTCTCCGCCCAGTTCATCCGCGTCGCCCCCAAGGTCTTCGTGGTCAAAGGCACGATGAACGTCATCGGGGCGACCAAGTTCACCCTGGAGAACGGCCAGGCGACGTGGGGCCCCGTGGACGGCTGCCGCGTCGAAGTCCGCCTCCAGGACCAGGGGTACAAGACGCCGTACATCAGCTCCTTCTCGCTGTCGTCGCTGAATTTAGACCCGAACATCACGATCATGCAGGACGCCGTGTCCGTGCGCAACGGCCAGTACCAGCGCAAGATCGACATGAGTCAGGACCCGAGCATGTACTCGTTCACCGCGCCCAAGTACACCGTCACGTTCTGGTTCAACCCGGCCAACCCGAACGACTGCCCGCCCAACGCGCAGGACCGCCTCGGCTGGCTCGGCCAGGGCATGACCGACGCCCGCTTCCTCGACACCAGCGGCGTCATCCCCGGCGACACGTCCGTGCCGATCCCCGGCCTGCGCCAGATCAAGGCATCGGTCACGCTGACCCGCGCCGACATTCTCGGCCAGGGGGAGAAGACGTTTACCCTCCACCCTGGGGTATAATGACGGCGGCTCCGACAGCCACTGCTTGATCGTGTATTACCGTGTCTCAGGTCGTTCCGGCACATGACAGACGCGCCGCTCGCTCCGGCCAGACCCGGCGCAACGGACGAAATCTGAACCTCGTCAGGACGGGAACGTAGCAGCGATAAAGTCCTTCGCCCGTGTGATGCCGGTGTTCTGGCCGGAGCCGGCGGCGCGCAACATACGCGGAACGGCCTCAACACGGAGGCACGATCAAAACAGACAAAGCCCCGGCTCACGTTCGCGTGAGCCGGGGCTTTTCGCAGGAGGCCACATTTATGACACTCACACTCGACCTCCCGCCCGAAGTGGAAGGCGCACTCGCCGAAGCCGCCCGCCGGCAGGGTACAACGCCGGAACGATTGGCAATCAACCGTCTGCGTGACTCGTTCGTGACGCCGACGCCTCTGTCGCAGCGAGTTCTTCACCCTTACAATGAAGAAGCATTCACCGCCGCTTTGGATGCGCTTGACCAGGGTGATGAAGAAGAGCAGCGAAAAACATTGGAACATCTGAAGGTGGCGCTGGATCGCAACCGGCCTGGCGAGCGCAGTATTTTCGGCCAGGGAATCAAACCCCATGCCTTCTGAGGATGAGGTCGGCTGAGGCCCACATGATCGTGTTGTTGGATAGCGGCCCGCTCGGCTTGGTGACGCCCCAAGGCGGGGCCGACGCGCAAGCCTGCAAACACTGGCTGACATCCCTGCCGGCTGCCGGCCATCTGACTCTGCTGCCCGAGATCATCGATTACGAGCATCGGCCCGAACTCCTGTTGGTCGGACTGACGCAGGCCCTCACCCGCCTCGATCTCTTCAAGGCAAACGGCGCTTATGTGCCGGTTTCGGAGGACGCCTATCTTCAGGCCGCACAGTTCTGGGCCACGGCTCGGGGACAAGGACTGCCGACCGCCGACCGCTTTGCCCCGGATATTGGCGTGCCTCTCTGCGCCCAAGCCGCCACGTTCGACCACCCCCTCCGGCAGCGTCCCGCTATGGAGCCGGTCGCCATCGCCACCACCAACATCGGCCACCTGTCCCGCTCCGCCGACGCCCGCCTTTGGCAAAACATCCCGTGACAACATCTCAGGGGCCACGCAAGTCGCAGTCACTCTTCCAGGCGGTCGTCCGGGTCACGAGCGGCAACTTCCTGGAGATGTACGACTTTCTGGTGTTCGGCTTCTACGCCGCCTCCATCGCGCGGACGTTCTTCCCCGCCCACTCCGCCTTCGCCTCGCTGATGCTGTCCTGGGCGACGTTCGGCGCTGGCTTTCTGATGCGCCCGCTCGGGGCCGTGGTGTTGGGCGCTTATATTGACCGGCACGGACGCCGCCGGGGCCTGATGCTGACCCTGTCGCTGATGGCCGTCGGCATTCTGCTCATCGCCGCCGTCCCCGGCTACGCCACGCTCGGCCCGCTCGCGCCGCTGCTGGTCCTGGCGGGCCGACTCCTGCAGGGCTTCTCCGCCGGGGTGGAACTCGGCGGCGTCTCGGTCTACCTCGCCGAGATCGCCCCGCCGGGCCGGCGCGGCTTTTTCGTCAGTTGGCAGTCGGCGAGCCAGCAGGTCGCCGTGGTCTTCGCCGCCCTGCTCGGCACGGCCCTCAGCGTGACCCTCGGCCCGCACACGGTGGACGCCTGGGGCTGGCGCATCCCGTTCGTCATCGGCTGCCTGATCGTCCCGCTCCTGCTGCTCCTGCGCCGCTCGCTGCAGGAGACCGACGAGTTCCTCCAGCGCACCGAGCGCCCGGACCTCCGGCAGACGCTCCGCTCCCTGCGCGGCGATTGGCCGCTGGTCCTGCTCGGGACGCTGATGGTCGTTCTCACGACCGTCTCGTTCTACACCATCACCGCCTACACGCCGACGTTCGGCAAGACCGTCCTGCGTCTGGGCGAAACCCACAGCCTCGTCGTCACCCTCTGCGTCGGCCTGTCCAACCTCGTCTGGCTGCCCGCCATGGGCGCCCTGTCTGACCGCGTCGGACGCCGCCCCCTGCTGCTCACATTCGCCGCCCTGTTCCTGCTGACCGCCTACCCCGCCCTGCACTGGCTCACCGCCGCCCCATCGTTTGGCCGCCTGCTGGGCGTCGAACTGTGGCTGTCCTTCCTGTACGCCTCCTACAACGGCGCGATGGTCGTCACGCTCACCGAGATCATGCCCGCCGACGTCCGCGCCACGGGCTTTTCCCTCGCCTACAGCCTCGCCACGGCCCTGTTCGGCGGCTTCACCCCCGCCGTCTCGACCGCACTGATTCATGCCACCGGCAACAAGGCCATGCCCGGCGTCTGGCTTTCCTTTGCCGCCGCCTGCGGACTCGTCGGAGTCCTTTTCCTGCGCAGGAGGCTCCAAGCCGCCGCTGAATGACGTTTAGGAATCCCCCCCGGCCGCTGAGACTCCTTTTCCCCTCCCCTGCACCGGCGGACAAGGCTGGCAGACCCGGAGGGCTGAAGGAGAGGCGTGCCTGGCGGGGAAGATGAACGAGGCTCACAGGCGCTTCTTCGGCACCGGCGTTGACAGAGGTGACCTGGAATCACACGAGTCTGTGCGGGTGCTCGCGAGCCGATAGACAGCGGCGGGCAAAGGCCCTCAGACGTGCATTGACCTGCGTGTGACACTCCAGCAGGCTCAGGTGTCCACACTCGGGAATTAGTTCCGTTTCTGGGTGATGCAGACGGGCGGCCATCAGGCGCTGGGTTTCGGGCGGCATGTTCATGTCCTTTTCGCCCGTGAGCAGCAACGTCGGCACGTCGATACGGCTCATCGCGTCCCGCGCGTCGAAGCGGAAGCAGGACAGCGCCCCGAGGCCCGCCGCCCGCATCGGGACGGTGGCACAGTGGTAGGCGACCAGATCCACCTGCCCCCGGCTTTCCTTGTCAATATGCAGACTGTACATGACCGCGAGATGAACGGCGCCCACCTGCCAGATCAGCCGCGCGTAGGCCTCGAACGGCCAAGGACAGCGCCCCATCAGCCGGACCAACGGCTCCCAGAACGGTTTCTGCAGGGGGACCAGCCATTCGCGGCCACGCATTGTCTGCAGCAAGGGCGTATCCGTGCCGCCCAGAAGCGCCAGCCCCCGGACTTGGGACATCAGGTCGGCAAACTGCGCGGCGAACAGCGGCAGGATCATCGCGCCGACGGAATGGCCCGCCAGCAGACACCCCTGCGGGTGTTTCCCGGCGTCCGTCGCCCGGAACACCGCCGCGAGGTCCTGCACCAGCGCCTGCATCGAGTAATCACGGTCGAGAGGCTTCCCGGAACGTCCCGTCCCACGCATGTCCCAGACGATGACGCGGAACTCGTCGGAGAGCGCCTTCTTCTGATAGTACCAGGTGTCATGGGTCAGCGACCAGCCGTGGGACAGCAGCAGCGCGGGCGCGTCGTCCGGCCCGAACTGCTCCCATTCCAGCCGCACCCCGCCCCGCCCCGGCGTGGAGCCGCGCCGGGTCGGCGTCAGCGGCTTCGGTTCGTCGGGGTCGGGCCGCCGCAGGAATCGCACCCACCGCCGGCCCGTCAGTGTCAGCAGGACGAGCGCCAGCCCGCCCCATGTCTCGCCGGTCCAGCGTCTCCGCTTCCATGAGTGCGCGAGAAGGCGCATCCCGGTTGCCAACACGAGAAGTGGGCCGGCGGAATACAGCAGTGCGAGAATGGCGATCCACATAGACTTAGTTCAAAAAAGCCGCGACGGTTTTTATGGTCTCTAAGTCCGCATCATAGAGGCATTCTTCCAGCATCCACCGGGGCAGCGGAGCAAGTGAGAGCAGCAATTCGACGGCACGGCGCCGGCATATGGAACAAAGCCCTTTT
>CAXUCQ010000104.1:0-1742 GCA_964249295.1 uncultured Armatimonadales bacterium
GCTGCAGAGCCTGGCGATCCTGGCCCACCTTCAGGGCGACGACGACCGCTCCCGCGCATTGCACGCCGAAGTCATACGGGTCCATGAGGAGGCCGGCGAATACCGCGAGCTGTCGCTTGTCTTGTACAACACCGCCGAGTTCGAGCGCAGCTGCGGCAATCTTGTCGAAGCCGAGTCCTGCCTGGAGCGGAGTCTGGCGCTGTGCCGCGAACATGGTACCGGTTTCACGGCGCTGGTGCAGATCGCGCTGGGCAACGTCGCTGTGGACCGGGGCCGCCTTCAGGAAGCGCGCCCGCTTCTGGAGGACGGCCTGCGCGCCGCGCGCGAAACGGCGGAAGACGGCGACGCGGCCGTCGCCCTGCAGGGGCTGGGCCGCCTAGCCCGGCTGCAGGGCGATCTCGCCCCGGCCCGCCGCCATCTGACGGACAGCTTGACGATCTTCCACCGGCAGGGCGACATGCGGCAGGTCGGCTACACGCTGGAACAGTTCGCGGCCCTGGAGACCGCCGCGGGCCACCCCGCCCAGTCCGCGCGCCTGATGCGGACGACGGAGGCGCTGTGGGCGTCGCTGGGCGTGACCCCGACCCCGGCGCAGCGGGCGGAGCAGGAGCGCCTGTGGGCCGCCGTCCGCGCCGCCCGGAACGGACACGCGGACGACGCGCCCCCGACCGCCGGGGCGGACTGGCGAACACTGGTCGCAGAAATCCTCACGGACGATGCCCGATGCTGATTGTGCGACGGCAGCCGGTTTGAACAAGCCCGGCCTTTCACGAATGAAGGGCCGGGCTTTGTTGCGTGGGGCGGCGGACGCGCGACCGTCTGAGTAAGGTATACTCCTTTGATACACGCTAGGAGTAATCGTCATGTCTGTCACGTCCGAATTGAAGCGGCAGAACTTCAACGTCACGCCGGAGCAGGAGGCGGAACTGCTGAGCCTGCAAACGGAACTCGCCGCGCCCAGTGTGAAAGATGCGATTCTGAGAGCCGCGCGGCTCGTCCTGACGCTCACCCGCGCGGCTCGTCCTGACGCTCACCCGCGAGGTGAAGGACGGGAAGCGGATCAGCTTGAAAGACCGGAACGGTGAGGTGACGGAGGTGATTCTGCCGGACCTGGAGTTCGCGTCCCACCGGACGTGGACGTACCTGGTGGAACGGCCCGGTTCTTGGAAACGCCAACTGTTCGTCAAAGGCCGGCGGCTGACGGCCGCTCAGGTCTGGCTGGACATGAAGGCCAATCAGATGACGCAATCCGAGGCGGCTGAGAACTGCGACTTGCCCAGGGAGGCCGTCGCAGAGATCGTCAACTACTGCGAGAACAACGCCGCCCTCCTGCAGATGGAGGCCGATGAGGAGCGGCTGTTTCTGTCCGCGCACGGGGTCAGGCTGTCCGCATGAGGCTGCTGCTCGATGAGGACTCCCAGGGCAATGTCCTGGTGCGCCTGCTGCGTGGTGCAGGCCATGATGTCGAGACCGTCACCATAGCGGGGATGGCGAGCGACGCCGACACGGAAGTTCTGTCCTACGCCCGATGCGCCGGGCGCGTCCTTCTGACGCGCAACGTCAAGGACTTTTTCGCTCTGCACGAGGCCGACGGCGACCATTCCGGCATTCTGGTCGAGCATCAGGACGGCGACCCGGCCAAGAACATGAGCTACCCGCAGATTGCCGACGCGATCAGAAATCTCGAAGCCAGCGGCTGGAACCTGATCGGCGAGTTCGTCGGCATCAATCCCTGGGAATAA
>CAXUCQ010000104.1:1752-5726 GCA_964249295.1 uncultured Armatimonadales bacterium
GACGTGTGTCGTATACTCGTCGTCTTTACAGTTGCCTCTTCCGGTGTCCCTCCGTCCAGACGGCGCCGGTGCTGCCGAGCATGGAGCGGAGGTAGCTGACCATGCTCTCGTCGGGGGCGACGGTGAGGGAGGGCTGGACGCGGCGCAGGCGCGGGCCGTCCTGGATGTGCAGGACCAGGCGGCTGCCGCCGGGCTGGCGGTAGCGATTTAACGACTGCTGCAGGGGGCGCAGCTTGGTCTGCATGGTCTCGTCGAGCTGGATGTGGAGCCAGGAGAAGGCGGGGCGGACTTCGCGGACGGCCTGGGCCGCGCCGAGCAGCGTGTCGGCGTCGGCGACGGGCGTGAGCTGTTCGGCGACGATCTCGACGCTGGCGGCGGAGGCGCCTTCGTCCTCGCCGCCCCCCCCGCCCCGGTTGATGCGGTCGCGGTGGGAGGCGCGACCGACGACCAGCACGACGCTGTCTTTCTGGGGCGGCGCGGCCAGCGTCGCGGCGTTGCGCGGGAACAGGGTGACGCTGATGGTCCCGGTCTTGTCTTCCAGGGTCAGGAAGTACATCAGCTCGTTCTTGCCCTTGGTGTAGTAGTTGCGGACGTTGGTCAGGACGCCCGCCAGACGCACGTCTTCCTTGTCGTTGAGTACGCGGCACTCTTCGACGGTGTGGGTGACGTGATTTTTGAGCTTGTCCGTGTATTGGTCCAGCGGATGGTCGCTCAGGTAGAGGCCGAGCAGCTCTTTCTCCATCGCGGTGATCTCGGGGCGCGACAGCGGGGCGGCGTCGGGCAGGGGCGGGGCGACGTGGGCTGTGGAGGCGGAGTCGGCGTCGTCGCCGAACATCGAGACCTGGCCGGATTTGCGGTCGCGGGCGATGGAGGCGGCGCTGTTGAGGGCGCCGTCCAGGCCGGCCAGGAGTCGGGCGCGGTTGGGTTCGATGCCGGCGAGGGCACCAGCCTTGATGAGCGTCTCGATGGCGCCTTTGCCGGTCAGGCCGTGTTCGTGGACGCGGGCGCAGAAGTCGTGCAGGCTGGTGAACGGGCCGCCGTCGGCGCGTGCGGCGAGCACGGCCTCGATGGGGGCCTTGCCGACGTTTTTGATGGCGAGCAGGCCGAAGCGGATCGTCGCGCCGATGCCTAAGAATTCGGCGTCGCTGTCGTTGACATCCGGGGGCAAGATTTCGATGCGCCGGCGCTCGCCGTCCACCTCGACATAAGTCCGCTTGGCGTCCTCGATGAAGTTGACGAGCTTGTCGGTGTCGTCGGCCTGCACGGCCATCAGGGCGGCGAAGAACTCGACGGGGTAGTTGGCCTTCAAATACGCCGTCTGGTAGGCGACCAGGGCGTAGCAGAAGGCGTGGGCCTTGTTGAAGGCGTAGCCGGCGAACGGCTCGATCAGGTCGAAGATGTATTGGGCCGTGGCGGCGTCCACGACGCCCTTGGCAGCCGCGCCCGCCATGAAGTTCTCGCGCTGCTGGACCATCTCCTTGAGGCTCTTTTTGCCCATGGCCTTTCTCAAGATGTCCGCCTGGCCGAGCGAGAAGCCGGCGACGGCCTGGACGATCCGCAGAACCTGGTCCTGGTAGACGATAATGCCGAAGGTCTCTTTCAAGATGGGTTCGAGCGCAGGGTGCGGGTACTCGATCTTCTCCATGCCCAGCTTGCACTTGATGTACTTGGGGATTTGGGCCATCGGGCCGGGCCGGTACAGGGCGACCATGGCGGCGACCTCGCCGACGTTGTTGGGCCGCAGCTCGGCGATGTAGCGGCGCATCTGGCCGCCTTCGAGTTGGAACACGCCCGAGCATTCGCCGCGTCCCAAGAGATCGTAGGCCCTGCGGTCGTCGAGGGGCAGTTTCTGGACGTCGATGGTGAGGCCGTGATTGCGCCGGATGTTGCGGACGGCGCGGGCGAGGATGGTCAGGTTGGCAAGCCCCAGAAAGTCCATTTTGAGAAGGCCGATCTTCTCCAAGACGCCCGCCGGGTAGCCTGTGACAAGGCCCACGCCGTCGTCGGCCTTCTGGATGGGGACGCTCTCCCACAGGGGGTCGGCGGCGATGACGACGCCGGCGGCATGGACGCTGTCGTGGCGGGTCAGGCCTTCCAGGCGCTTGGCGGTGTCGATGAGTTCGCGGACCTGTTTGCTGCCGTCATACGCGGCCTTGAACTCCGGGTTGACCTGCAAGGCCTTGTCGATCTTCATGCCGACGGGGATGGTCGGGATCATCTTGCACAGCTTGTCGATCTCGGGCATCGGCATCTTGTTCATGGCGCGTCCGCAGTCGCGGATGGCGGCGCGGGCGGCCAGGGTCCCGAACGTGATGATCTGGGCGACCCGGTCGCGCCCGTACTTGTTCACGACGTAGTCGATCACGTCCTGGCGCCGCCCGTCCTCGAAGTCCATGTCGATGTCGGGCATGGACAGGCGCTCGGGGTTCAGGAAGCGCTCAAACGTCAGGCCGTACTCCAATGGGTCCACGTCGGTGATGTCCACGCAGTACGACGCCATCGAACCCGCCGCCGATCCTCGGACGCCGAAGAAGATGCCCTCACGTCGGGCGAAGTTGGCGAAGTCGCGGACGATCAGAAAATACTGGCCGAAGCCGGTCTTCTCGATGACGTCCAGCTCGAAGCGCAGGCGCTCCTCGTGTTCGGGCGTGACGACGGGGTAGCGGCGCTTCATGCCGTCGAACGCGAGTTTGGCGAGGTACGACTGCGCGTTCATGCCTTCGGGCGTGTCGCCCGGACTGGGCATCCCCAGCCGCCCGAATTCCAGGTTCAACTCGCAGCGGTCGGCGATCTCGCGCGTCCGCGCCAGGGCGCCCTCGTAGCCGGCGAACGTCTGGTACATCTCCTGCTGCGACTTCAGAAAGAACTGCTGCGACCCATAGTTCATCTTTTTGGGGTCGTCCATCGTCGTGCTGGTCTGGACGCACAGCAGCACCTGATGGGGGTCGGCGTCCGTGTCGTTGAGATAGTGCACGTCGTTGGTGATGACCGTCGGGATGCGCAGGCTGTCGGCGATGTCGAGCAGCCGGACGTTCACGTCCTTCTGCTTCTGGATCGTGTGGTGGTCCTGCATCTCCAGATAGTAGCGGTCGCCGAAGATCTCTTTGAACTCGGACGCCGAGCGCAACGCTTTATCGTGGTTGCCGTCCATGATGTGCTCGGGGATTTCGCCGCCCAGGCACGCCGACAGGCAGATCAGCCCTTCGCTGTACTGGTTCAACAACTCCTTGTCGATGCGCGGCTTGTAGTAGAAGCCCTCCATCGACGCCAGCGAGGTCAGTTTGAGCAGGTTGTGGTAGCCGATCTCGTTCTGCGCCAGCAAGACGAGGTGCTGCGAATCGTCCAGTTTTTTGCTCTCGCGCTGGTGGCGCTGGCGGGTGGCGACGTACATCTCGTTGCCGACGAGCGGCTTGATGCCGGCCTTTTTGCACTTAAGATAAAACTCCATCGAGCCGTACATGACGCCGTGGTCGGTCAGCCCGACGGCGGGCATCTCCAACTGGACGGCCTTTTGGACGATGTCGTCGATGCGGCAGGCGCCGTCGAGCATGGAGTATTCGGAGTGCAGGTGCAGGTGGACGAAGTCGGGGGCGGAGGGCATCGGGCGCGGTTTCCTTGATGAATTGATGAGTGGCGGGTCGATAAGTGACGAATTGGTAAGTGACGAATTGGTAAGTGACGAATGGATAAGTCAGGGCGAGGGGACCTCGCCCCTACGCAGGAGATCTGTTGATAATTGCTGGCATATGCCGCTAGGTGCTGCGGCGTACTAGATGTTGATGTAGACAATCGCTCACCAGTCAACATCTTGTGCTGTGACGGGTTCTATTGTAGCAGAAAAGGGGCGTTTTGGCAAGGAAGATTTTGCGTGGCGGAGCGGTCACAGACAAGCCCCTAGGAGTCAATTACGGTCTCAGTGACGTTCCAGTTGCTGGAGCCAGGATTGCAAACTCATCAGGCGGCCTGTGTCGATA
>CAXUCQ010000104.1:5736-6272 GCA_964249295.1 uncultured Armatimonadales bacterium
GTTCGGCTCACGGGTCCCCGATCACTCGGTGGTCCATCGCTACGCCCGCTGTCTCTCCTATCCGGAGTGGGGCGTTGGCACCGTGAGCGGGATCTACTTCTCCGGCGAGGACGAGGACGTGCAGCAGTGGGCGCGGATGGCGTTCGCAGAGCCTCGGTCACTTTCCGCGTAGGCGGACAGCACGGCGTCGGGGTTGATGTGGACGACGTGGGTGAAGAGCGGGGCGTTCTGGCGGCGGCGCTCACAGGCGGCTTTGAGGCGGGCGGCGTCGAACTCATTGGTGATGAGTGTATAGTCGAAGTCGCGTCCTGCGGATTCGAGCCGTGCATAGGCTTCAAAGTCGCTCTGGAACTGCTCCTCACGGTCGGCGCGGATGCTCCACTTGGCGCTGATAAGGTTGCGCTGGTTGCTGCCGATCAAGGCAAGGTCAACACGTTTGGCCTTTTCGCTGGGCGGCGGGGCATGGAATCCGGGCAGATCGTGCAGCAGCGAGCGGTTTTGAACTTGCATCGTGCCTGAGAAGTTGAGACGCCGGA
>CAXUCQ010000104.1:6282-8889 GCA_964249295.1 uncultured Armatimonadales bacterium
CATGTAGACGGAGATGCGGCGGGTCAGGGCGCGGTATTCTTCCTCCGTCGGCTCCCCATGCAGCCATTGTCCCAAGACTTCTTTGACGATGCCGACGAGTTCAGGGTCTTCGCCGGGTTCTGGGAAGCCGCGCCCGGCGTAGGGGGTACGCTGCGCCTCATAGGTCGCCGTGCGGGCGGTGAGGGAACGGCCGGCGAGGTCTTTGACGGCTTCCCGGAACAGCCAGTCAATGCTCTCGCCGAGGTGTGCGGGGGTGGTGTCCAGCGCGTCCGAGACCCAGGCGTGGAAGGCGAGGGAGCGCGCGTACCAGGCGCGGCCCGGTTGCGCCTTGTCTGACTCGTAGCAGTGGGCAAGCGCGGTCGTGCGGTCGATCCAGAGCAGGAGGCGATAAACATGCTGCCAGGCGTTCTCCGCTGTGACAGGTTTGGCGTCGAAGTACCGAGACAACAAGCGGGCGCGGTTCTCAGCGCCGAACGCGCGGGCGACCGTTTCTTGGCTGGGCAGCGCCCCGTTGTCGTCCGGCTCAGCGGCCTGTGTCATGGGCGAGACTCGCTTGGAAGTTCCCGTTCAGCGTCCGGACCCGATGGGCAAGGGCTTCCTGGCCGTGATTGGAAGATTCGATCAAGATCGCCTTCAGCCCTAGGCTGAGCGCCACTTCGCCCGTCGTGCCGCTGCCGGCGAATGGGTCGAGGATGGTGTCGCCGGCGCGGGTGGTTGGGAGCAGCATCTGCCTGACGAGGGCGCGGGGCCACATGGCGACGTGCCGGTAGGGGGAGGCTTCGGAGTTGACGCGCCAGAGGCCGTCCGGAGCGTCGCCGGTGTCGGAGAGGATGTCGCAGCGGGTCTCCCAGACGGAGCCAGGGTTGGCGCGGACCCCGACGCGGCTGCTGGAGCGGGAAGGGACATCAATGGCGGTCCGGTCGAAATAGTAGTCCGGCTTCTTGGAGAACAGGAACAGGAACTCATAGTTGCGGGAGGGCCGGTCTCGGGTCGGCTCGGGCATGGCGTTGCCTTCGGCGGATTGTGTCTCCAAGCGCACCAGGGACTTGGCCCAGATGATCGTGCGGCGGCAGATCCACTGCGGGCCTTCCCCCGCGCCGATGAAGCGGCGGAAGTCGGGGTCGGTCATGGCGAGGTGAAAGCGGAACGGGACGCCCATTTCGGACTTGTGGGGAATGCCCGGTACATAGTGCTTGAAAAACTCCGGCTGCTGTCGGAGCGAATCGGCGTAGCCTTTGCCGCCCGCCGCGAAGCGGCCTTCGGAGCCGTTGGGGGCGTTGGTGGTGCCTTTTTTCCCCTGCTTGTTGTTGTAGGTGTCGGCCAGGTTGACCCACAAGCAGCCGTCGTCACGCAGGACGCGCCAGGCTTCATCGAAGACGTGGAGGAGATGGCGGACAAATTCGTTCGGGTGAGACTCGTGCCCAAGTTCACCCTCCCAGCCGTCGGGCCAGAGCGTGGACGTGCCGTAGCGCCGGAGCAGGTAGAACGGAGGTGATGTGAGGCCAACCTGCACCGAGTTGCCGGGCAGGCTGCGGAGGCCGGACAGGGCATCGGTGGCGAGGGTTTGGAGCGCGTTGTCGATCGTCATTCTGTCCGGGAGTATACCCGACTGAGAGACGTTCAGCGTCGAGTGAAAAACTAGGCGTGTGGAAGGACACGCCGGAGGCCCAGGAGGAGGCGTTCAACAAGGCCGGCTGCGATAAGAAGCGCTCCAAGGGTACGGCACGTCACGGCACCACGGTCAACGTCGTCGGGAGACCAATGACAGTTGCTCGAAGGGTCGCATTGTTGTGCGACCGACTGGCCGATACCGTAAGCGAACAGCACCATGATTGTGCCGATGATGAGTAGTGTCCACATGAGGATACTTTGCTTCTCGGTAGCGGTGAATGATCCAAGCAAAGGTGGCGTCTGTTCGGCGGCGGGGCTCACGTTTTCTGCCATAAGAATACTCCGTGTAGTCGTAACAGGGCTGTACGGTGTTGAAAGAGTATATCACGATGGAATAGGGTTGGCAAGGGGCGGTTTTTGGCGGTGTGCACAGGATGTATACGGACTGTGTACAAGTTGTGTTGGAAGCTGCTGTGGTATGATGAGGGCGTTTGGGTCTGTGTAAAAATTTTTCGTGGCGGGGTTGAAGGATTTGACCAGTGGCGGAGTCTGAGAGGCTAAAGGACTTGCACCTGGGTGACTCTATGCAGGGAATCATGACCCGTGGCGATGACGGCGGCGGGACGAGGATGGAAGGGCGGCTGGGCGCGTCTGCGGCTTGGGAGCCGGACGAGGACGCGGCGCTGGTGCGTCGGTGCCGGCGGGGGGACGTGCAGGCGTTCGGGCTGCTGGTGCAGCGGCACGAGTCGCGGGTGCGGGCGTTGGTGGGGCGGATTCTGGGCGCGGGCGCGTCGGTGGACGACGTGGACGACGCGACGCAGGACGTGTTCGTGCAGGCGTGGCGGGCGCTGCCCCGGTTCCGGGGGGACGCGCGGTTCTCGACGTGGCTGTACCGGGTGGCGACCAGTTTAGCCATCAAGCAGTGGCACCGGCTGCGGAAGCGGCGGAACGTCGTGGCGGAGGAAGACCTGCCCGAAGCGGTCCGGGCGGCGCTGA
>CAXUCQ010000105.1:0-8866 GCA_964249295.1 uncultured Armatimonadales bacterium
GATGGCGATGGGCCAGATGATGCCGCCAGCGTCATGGCTCTGCTCGACCGCCGCTGCCACCGTCCGCGAGACTCCGATGCCGTAGGACCCCATCACGACTGGCTTTACGCTCCCGTCTTCATCGTTGAAGGTCGCGCGCATGGCATCGGAATACTTCGTCCCCAGGTTGAATACATGCCCGACCTCAATGCCGCGCTGCGTTCGCAGGGTTTGCTCCGGGTGGGCAGGGCTGACATCCCCATCAATGGCCGTCCGCAGGTCCAGAAACTCCGGCTCGGGGAAGTCACGCCCTGGAAGCACATGGACGAAATGGGTGTCTGCGGCATTAGCGCCCACGACGCCGTCGCGGACGAAGCGTACCTCCCGGTCGGCGATGACGCGGACGGGTTGGGCCAGCCCAACAGGACCGGCGAAGCCGACCGGAGCGCCGGTCACCCGCTCGACGACGGCGGCATCCGCCATGACTGCCGCGCCGCCCAGATGCTTGGCGAGCTTGGCCTCATTCACCTCGCGATCCCCGCGCACCAGCGCCAAAACAGGAACACCATCGGCCCCCGTCACGACCAGCGACTTGATCAGCCGCTGCGCGGGGACGCCGAGGAAATCTGAGACGTCCTCGATGGTGCTCTTTCCCGGCGTGGCGACCCGCTCCATCGCCGCCACGGGCGCATCCCTGTCCTCGAATGGGGCAGGGATTGCCTCGCAGCGCTCCGCATTGGCCGCGTATCCCGAGGTGTCCCGCAGAACGGTGTCCTCGCCATCGTCGGACAGGACCATGAACTCGGCGCTCTGCGTCCCCCCCATCGCTCCCGAGTCGGCTTCCACCGACAGCGACTGCAAGCCGGCCCCAGCGAAAATCCGGGCGAACGTGTCCCGGAGAATGGAGAACGACTCTTCCGCACCGGCAGCATTGCGGTCGAACGAATAAGCGTCCAGCATCAAGAACTCGCGTCCACGGATGAGTCCGCCGCGCGGGCGCGGCTCGTTGCGGAACTTGGTCTGGATCTGATAAGCGATGAGCGGCAACTGCTTGTAGGACTGTACATCACCGCGCACGATGTCCGTCAGGGCTTCCTCATGGGTGAAGCCGAGGATGTAGTCGTGCTCTTTGACGTGGAACAAAACATCGACTTTGTCGCGCCCGCTCTCCTCCAGCAACGCCGGTGGGAACAGAGAAGGCATCAGCAGTTCCGCGCCGTTAATGCGCGCCATCTCCGCCCGGCAGATGTTGGCTACCTTGTTCAAGACCTTCAGGCCCAGCGGGAGGAAAGTGTACACGCCGCTGGCTAAGGGCCGGATGAAGCCGCCCCGCAGCAGAAGACGGTGGCTGACGAGTTCCGCGTCTTTCGGGGCGTCTCGCAGAGTCGGGGCGAAGAGTTGTGTGGCGCGCATGGATGTCCTGTCAGCCGCTCACGGCTTTGTCTCGTCTACTGCGGCAGCTGATGCTGGATCGTCCGCAGGATGTCTTTGGTCATGATGAGTACAAACAGCACGCCGATCACGGCGAGTCCTGTCATGAGAAACGCCTGCTGCTGCTGCTCGGTCATCTTCTTCCCGCGCCTCACCCACTCGATGAAGAACGCCAACAGATGACCGCCGTCAAGGATCGGGATGGGCAGCAGGTTGAAGATGGCCAGACTGATCGACAACTGGGCGAGCAGGGAAACGACCTGCACCGGACCGTTCTTGTCGGCCAAGGTCGTGGCCTGATACATATAGATAATGCCACCAGTCGAGTTCTGCAGTTTATGTCGCTGGAGCATGTCTCTCAGATTATCATAGATCAGCAACAGCATCAGGTTGCCCTGACGAACGGACTGCGCTAGGCTGACGCGGCGCGTCCCCTCTGCAGGCTCGATCTTGAAGATGCCGTTCTGGTACTCCCGCAATGTAGGGAGCAACGCGAGCGGCAGTGGAAAAGGGGTTCTCTGCTTTAGGTCCACTTCCGCGTTGTGACGGAGTACGGCGACGGTGATCGTCTTCCCGGCGCTCTTCTGGAGCAGGGTCCGGGCTTGGGCGGCGCTGCGCACGTCCTCTGCGTTGATCTGTCCGAGGTCGTCCCCCGGCAGCAGGCCCAAGGCCTGTCCCAACGGTCTGGGGGTGACGATGCTAACGAATGTAATGGGCTTGTTGTCTTCGTCCAACTCCGGGCGTGGTGTCCCGGTCTTAGTCAAAGTCTGATCGCCCCGGCGCACGGTGAGCGTCAGCGGCTTGCCGAGGCTGTTGTGGATCAGGGAGGTCATTTGGAACCCATCGCTGACCGGCTGACCGTTGATAGCGAGAATCGTGTCGCCTGCGCGCAGTCCGATCTTCTGCCCTTCACCGCCCGGCTCGACGAGTCCGATCCTTGTCAGGGGCTTGCCGGTCGGCGTGCCGACCGTCCAGCCCATCAAGCAGAGCACGACGTATCCGAGGATGAACGACATGACCGGCCCGGCCAGTATGACCAGGGCGCGCTGCCAGAGCGCCTTGCTGCCGAACTCGTCCGGCGCGGGGACATGATCCACGGAGTTGGTCTCGACGTTCTCCGCGATCAGCGGGATCTCTGCGGCGTCCCGGTCCGTCTTGTCACCGATCCCCAGCACCTGGTCTTTGGCCCGCACGAGCGGCTCCTCGTCGGCGGCCATGCCGGCGATCTTGACGAATCCGCCCAAGGGGAGCATCCGCAGGTTGTACTCGGTGTCGCCGCGTTTCCCCAGCCGGACCAATCGCTTGCCGAAGCCGATACTGAAGTCGTCGACGCGGATGCCGAAGATCCGGGCGACGATGAAATGTCCCCATTCGTGGGCGACGACCAGGATGCTGAGAATGACGAGCAGGGTAACGACATGCTGAAGATTCGCGAGAAACGCCATCAATGAACTCCCTTGTACAAGCGGGGCGACTGTTCGGACAGGCGCAGCGCGTCCTTCCGGGCCTGCGTGTCGGCGCCTAATATCTGTTCCAGATTCGGCTCATGGATCGGCACATGAATGTCCATGACGCTCGCCGCCAGAGAGGGAATCCCGCCAAAAGGAAGGCGGTCTTCCAGGAACAGCGCCACAGCGGTCTCGTTCGCGGCGTTCAGCACGGCAGGCATTGTCCCACCCGCTGCTGCCGCTCGACGGGCGAGGCCGAGACTCGGAAAACGCTCCTCATCGGGCGGCCCGAATGTCAAAGGCGCGCTCACCCGCGTGATGTCCAGTCGCGGCAAGCCTGCATCCACACGGTCAGGGAACAGCAAGGCGTACTCAATGGGAAGACGCATATCCGGCAGGCCAAGTTGGGCAAGAACGGAGCCGTCTTGGAACTCCACCAAGGAGTGTACCACGCTCTGAGGGTGGATGACCACGCCGACCTGTTCCATGGGAACGTCGAACAGCCAGCGGGCCTCGATGGTTTCCAGCGCTTTGTTCATCAGCGTTGCGCTGTCGATCGTGATCTTGCGACCCATCATCGGCCAGGTCGGATGGTGCAGGGCTTCCTCCACTGACACGTTCGCCATGCGCTCTGCCGGCCACTCGCGGAACGGGCCGCCGGATGCCGTCAGCCAGAGTCTGGCAATCTCCGAAGAACGACTCCCTTGCAGACACTGGAAGACCGCCGAGTGCTCGCTGTCAATCGGCAGCAGTCTGGTCCCCGACTGGCGTGCGGCCCTCGTCACGAGTTCACCGGCGGCCACCAAGACTTCTTTGGTCGCCAGAGCCACGTCTTTGCCCGCACGGAGCGCGGCCAGCGTCGCCCGTGTCCCCACGGCGCCCGCCACGGCGACGACGACGAGGTCTGCCTCCGGCAGCGCCGCCAAGCGCGTGAGATCGTCCTCGCCAAGCGCCAGGCTGACCGCCGGGACGCCGAACTCCTGTGCTTGTTCCCGCAGGAGCGGCTCGTTGCGATGGCCGGAGAGGCCGACGACTCGCAGGCGCTCGGGCAGACGTCGGACGACATCGAGCGTCTGTGTCCCGATACTGCCCGTCGCCCCCAGAACAACGATTTTCTTCATAGAAGCGCCTGCACTGCGGTCAACAGTTGGGGTCAATGGTTCACAACGGCTCCGAACTTCCGCACCCGCCCGGCGTAGTCTTCGAGAGCGTCCGTGAGAAGGGCGGGCGTGAAATCCGGCCAGAGGGTCGGCGTCACCCACATCTCCGCGTAGGCAACGCCCCAGAGCAGGAAGTTGGAGATGCGCATCTCGCCCGCCGTGCGGATCAGCAAATCTGGATCCGGTAGATCTGGGGCGTAAAGCTGGGCAGCAAGGTGTGCCTCTGTGATGTCCCCAGGGTCGATCTCTCCCCGCAGGGCGGCCTCTGCCAGCCGCCGAGCCGCATCCGTGATTTCTGCCCGCCCGCCATAGTTGATCGCCAGGTTCAGGGTGATGCGGTCGTTATTGGCCGTGACCTCCATGTCACGGTCCATCTCGCGCAGTAAAGACTCGGACAGCCCATCCCGGCGCCCGATGAACCGGATGCGGACGCCGTTTTCGTGCAGCTCGCGCAGCTCGTTCCGCGAGGCCTGCTCGATCAGCGCCATGAGGCCGTCGGTCTCGTGCTTGGGACGTCGCCAGTTCTCGTTGGAGAAGACGTAAAGGGTGAGGACGGGGATGCCCAGATCGGCGGCGGCGCGCACGATGCGCCTCACGGCTTTGTAGCCCTCGCGATGACCAAACAGGCGCGACGGCAGATGGCGCTTGCGCGCCCACCGCCCATTGCCGTCCATGATGATCGCTACGTGGCGCGGGAGGCGGGCCGGGTCGAGGCGGGCGCGGAGCGTCTCGATTTCGGACGCGGCAGCCGCCGAAGTCTCCCGGTCCGCAGGTTCGACGACTGTCGCCATACGTCAGACTTCCAGCAGTTCCGTCTCTTTGGCTTTGGTGATCTGGTCGATTTCGACGATGTAGCGGTCGGTCAGTTTTTGCAGACTGTCCTGGGCGCGCTTGGAGTCATCTTCGGAGGCTTCGCCCTTTTTGACGAGGGCTTTGAAGCCGTCATTGGCGTCCCGACGGATGTTGCGGATCGAGACTTTGCCTTCTTCCGACTTCTTGCCGAGGATTTTGACGAACTCTTTGCGGCGTTCCTCCGTCAGCGGCGGGATCGTCAGGCGCAGCATCGTCCCCGCGTTGACGGGGTTGATGTTCAGGTCCGAGTTCTTGATCGCCTTCTCAATCGCACCCAGAGCATTGCGGTCGTAAGGGGTGATGACGAGTTGGCGGGCCTCGGGGACGTTGATGGTGGCGAGTTGATTGATCGGCGTCGGGGAGCCGTAATAATCCACGCTGATGCCGTCAAGCAGGGTGGGGTTGGCACGTCCAGTGCGGATGGTGGAGAAGTCGTGCTGGGTCGCCTCCACCGTCTTCTTCATCTTGTTTTCGGCGTCTTTGGCGAGATCGGCGAGACTCATTCGTGGTCCTCCTAAAAGGAAATTATTCGGAGACGGCAGGCCTCCGGCACGTCTAACTGGGGAGGCTGTGCGGCAATGGGTGGGCCTGTACTACAGCCCCGTTCAAGGATGACGGCTGGTCGCGCTCCTGCTCATCAAGCCGAATCGCCTCTGGCCGGGCGACAATCTGGGCGAAGGTGATACCGTTCGCGTCCGAGAACTCAACTTCGTAAGCATCATCATAAACTTCGATGATGTATCCTATGTTGCCTGCGACAGCGCCTTCGGTTGCATAATCGTTGGTGAGAAGCTTGACGCGCGAATAGTTGGCGATCATAGGTTTCTCCGCGCCCGACTCCGTGTGAACCCACTGAAGGGCGTGTTCAGACGCAGACCGCCTTCGGTCTGAACCATCCAGCCGGATCGTAGGTAACTTGTTTCAGCGACGCGCTCGCCGTCTTCCGTTAAGACTATAACGACAATCTCAATCTCTATGTCAATGCGCTGACCGTACTCATCCTGCCGTCCAATGACATAATCACCATTCTCGTACTTAGTTTGCGCTTGGCGCTCATAGAGTTTTGCCAAAGCCTCAGAAGCTTCAGCGGAATATCCCAAGGACTTGAATACTAGGTCTTTGCCGTGTGTTGCCCCAGGCTTGAAGATGTAACCACGAAACTTCTCGACGGGCGCGACACATCTGATGTCCATTTACGCATCTTTTGAGACGAGCGTTCCAATCGGCTCGCCGCGTGCGACGCGGAGGATGCTGCCGGGGGCGTTGATGTCGAAGACGACGATCGGCATGTTGTTCTCCATGCAGAACGTCATCGCGGTCAGGTCCATCACTTTCAGCCGCCGGTCGATCGCTTCCGCGTAGGTGATGCGGTTGAACTTGACGGCGTCCGCGTTGTGACGGGGGTCTTTGTCGTACACGCCGTCCGTCCCATTCTTCGCCATCAGGATCGCCTCGGCGCGGACCTCGCTGGCCCGCAGGGACGCCGCCGTGTCGGTCGTGAAGTAGGGGTTGCCGGTCCCGGCGCCCAGGATGACGACACGGTTCTTTTCCAGATGGCGCAGGGCGCGGCGGTTGATGTACGACTCGGCGACGGTCTGGATCGGGATGGCGGTCAGCACGCGGGTGTCCACGCCGGCCTGCTCCAGCGAGTCCTGGAGCGAAAGGGCGTTGACGACCGTGCCGAGCATCCCGATGTGGTCGGCGGTCACGCGCTTCATGCCAGCGCTCTCCGCGAGCTGCCCGCGCATGACGTTGCCGCCGCCGATCACGATCGCGACCTGCACTCCGGCGTTGTGCAGGGCCGCGACCTCGCCCGCGATCTTGGCGACCGCGCCATAGTCGATGACCCCCTGCCGACCGTCTCCGGCGAAGGCCTCGCCGGAGAGTTTCAGCAGCACACGTGACCAGCGGGCAGGGGAGGAGCGTGTCTCGTGCATCACTCAGGACGCCTCGCCGATCTCGAACCGCGCGAAGCGCGTGACTTGGGACTTGCTGCCGAGCAGTTGGGCGACGGTCTGCTTCGGCTCGCGGACGTATGGCTGCTCCAGCAAGACCTGTTCCTTGTAGAACGTGTTGATGCCGCCTTCGGCGATCTTCTCCAGGATGTTCTCGGGCTTGCCCGCGTTCTTGGGATCGGCCTTCATGCGCGTCATGACGATCTCGCGCTCCTCGGCCAACTTGTCGGCGGGGACATCCTCGCGGCTGAGATACTTGGGGCGCGCGGCGGCGATGTGCATGGCGACTTCGCGCGCCAATCCCTTGATCTCATCTCCCTGGCCGGTCAGCTCGACCAGCACGCCGATCTGGCCGCCGCCGCTGCCGGTGCTGTGGACGTAGGCATCCACGGTGCCGCTCTCCGTCTGGTAAGCAGCGAAGCGCTTGAAGATGATGTTCTCGCGCATCTTGGCGAACACGTCCTGAATCCGCAGCTTGGCGGACTGGCCCGTGGCGGCATGGGTCGCCTCGAGCAGCTCATCCACGCTCGCCGCGCCGGGGTTCTCGGCGGCGTGCCTGGCCATGTCCCGCGCCAGCGCGACGAATTCTTCGTTGCGGGCCACGAAATCGGTCTCGCTGTTGAGTTCGATCAGGACGCCCAACTTGTTGTGTTCGCGGACGAACGCCTCGATCACGCCTTCGGCGCTGGTGCGGCCTTCTTTGACCTCGCGCTTGGCGTTGCGCTCGCGGAACAGGCGGATGGCGCCGTCCATGTCGCCGCCGGCTTCGGTCAGGAGTTTCTTCGCCTCCATCATGCCGGCCTGCGTCTTGTCCCGCAGTTCCTTCACCATTGCGGCGGTAATTTCTGCCATAGATTTTCCTCGGTTGCTTTTTGCAAAAACGGTAATCACGAAAAAGGGCGGCCACGAGGGCCACCCCTTGCGCGAGCGCTGAGGCGGCCCTGCCATCAGAGCCGCCTGCGTCGCCCCTACACGGGCGTGCTGACGGTCCGCTGGCCGGTCTCGTTGGCGACCTCGGTCATGGCCTCGGCGTCGGTCGTCATGGCCTCGGCGGCCAGCGGGTGCGGCTGGCCGGGGCTTGTGCCCGTCTGGTTGCCCTCCGCCGACATGCCCGTGCCGCCTTCGCCGGTGAAGACGCCCGCCGGGACCGCCCCGGCGCCGATGCGCTTCTCCAGGGCCTCCCACTGTGCGTTGACGGCGGCGGCTTCGGCGTCCAGCCCGAGCTTCTGGGCTTCTTCCTCGGTGTTGACGACCGTGGGGTCCTGCCACTCGGCGCCCTTGACCTCGATGATCGCGTCGGCGATCTTGTTCGCCATCAGCTTGATCGCGCGGATCGCGTCGTCGTTGCCGGGGATGACGTAGTCGACCTCGTCCGGGTCGCAGTTGGTGTCCACGATGGCGATGATCGGGATGCCCAGCTTGCGGGCTTCCAGGACGGCGATGCGCTCTTTCTTCAGGTCCACGATGAACAGCGCGTCGGGCATCCCGTTCATGTCCTTGATGCCGCCCAGGTACATCTCGAGCCGGTCGCGCTCCTCGCGCAGGTCGGCGGCTTCCTTTTTGGGGAGCGATTCGAAGATGCCTTCTGTGTCCATCCGCTCCAGCTCGCGCAGGCGGGCGATGCGGGTCAAGATCGTGCGGTAGTTGGTCAGCATGCCGCCGAGCCAGCGGGAGTTGACATAGAACGACCGGGAGCGCTTGGCGGCCTCGGCGACGGCGTCCTGCGCCTGCTTCTTGGTGCCGACGAACAGGATTTTGCCGTTGCTGGCGGCCAGTTCCTGGACATAGGCATACGCTTCATCGAACAGCTTCAGGGTCTGGTGCAGGTCGATGATGTAGATGCCGTTGCGCCCACCGTAGATGTAGCGCTTCATCTTGGGGTTCCACCGGCGGGTCTGATGCCCGAAGTGGACGCCTGCTTCGAGCAGGTCTTTCATGGCGAGGACTGACAAATCGTTCTCCTTCGTGTTTTTGGTCCCCTTTTGGGGCCTCCCCGCCGTTCATCCGCCGGCGCGACCGGAGTTCGTTTTCGCAAAAAACG
>CAXUCQ010000106.1:0-368 GCA_964249295.1 uncultured Armatimonadales bacterium
CCGGGCTGAGTGACCTCTTCCGGGGCGCACTGGGTCCGCAGGCCGAGCAGCACCTGCCGCTGATATTGGCGCTGTTCTTTTACGTGCTGTTCACGAATCTGACCGGCCTGATTCCCAGCATCCCCGGCTACAAGGCCGACGGGACGTTGGCCGAGCCTTACATCGTTTCGGCCACCGCCGCGACCAGCACGACCGTCGCTCTGGCTTTGATCGTCTTCTTTTATGTCCAATACATCGGCATCCGTGAGCGCGGCTTCTTCGGCTACCTCAAGCACTTCGTCGGCCCCGTGCCGTTCCTGTTCTTTTTGTTCATCCCGATTGAAGTGATCGGCGAGTTGGTCAAGCCCTTCTCGCTTGCGATGCGCTTG
>CAXUCQ010000106.1:378-8853 GCA_964249295.1 uncultured Armatimonadales bacterium
CACCGTCATCAACGGCCTGGCGCTCGGGGCGGGGTCTCACTTTTTCCTCCCCGTTCAGTTCGTGATCAACCTTCTGCAGACGTTCACGGACATCGTACAGGCGTTCATATTCGCGCTGCTGACCTGCGCTTACATCGCCATCATGTCGGAGACGCACCACGATGAGGGCGACTTCAACGACGCTTCCGACAAGCACAAAACGGATCAACTGCTGGACGGGACGCCGCCCTCCCAAATCGGCGTCGCACACGGCTGACATACAAACACGCATTCGTCGTTCACTCAAGGAGAACAAACATGGCTGCTATCTATTTCGGTCTTCTGGCGCTCGGCGCAGCACTCGCCGCCCCGCTCGCCGCCATCGGCGCGGGCATCGGCGAGGGCATGATCTTTGCCTCCGCGATCCAGTCTATCGCGCGACAGCCGGAGGCGGAAGGTCGCGTCCGTACCCTGATGTTCCTGACTTTCGCCCTCGTCGAGACGCTGTTCATCTTCGGTTTCGTCATCTTCCTGATCCTGCTCGGCAAACTGCCGACTGCGGATCAGATCACGCAGATGCTCGCCGCAAAGTAACCCGACATGAATCAAAACATCGGACCGCTGGCTGTAAACATTCCACTGATCGTCACGCAGATCATCGGCTTTCTGGGTCTGATCTGGTTCCTCAACCGGTTTGTCTTCAAGCCGATCTTCGCCATCCTGGACCAGCGGCAGAAAGAGATTCAGGACGTGTACGACGGCCTAGACCGTGACCGCGCGGCGATGGAAGACACGCGGCGTCAGTATGAGCAGCGTCTCGCAGGAATCGAGGCCGAGGCGCGCGATAAGATCAACGCCGCCGTGCAGGAAGCCCAGGAACTTCGCGCGGGGCTGATCGCCGACGCGCAGAAGCAGGCCGACTCCATCGTGGAGCGTGGACGCACGGAGAGCGAGCGGGAGCGCCAGAAGGCGTTCCTGGAGATGCGGCAGCAGGTCGTGTCCCTGGCGGTCGCGGCGGCGGGCAAGGTGGTCGGCGAGTCGCTGAACGACGCCCGGCACACCCGGTTGGTCGATGACTTCATCGCCAGCGTCAACACCGCCCCGGCGGCGAACGGTGCGCGGCCCCTGTCCGGGAGCAACGGAGTGACCGCCGCATGAAAGACGTCCGTGTCGCCAAGCGCTACGCCGCCGCCCTGTTCGGCATCGCCAAGCGTGACAACATCCTGGATGCCGTCACCGCCGACGTGCTGCTGATCGAGCGGTTCATCGCCGAGGTCCCGTACCTGCGGGCGGTTCTGCTGCAGCCGCTCGTGTCCGAGGCCAAAAAGGATAAAGTTGCAACAGATGCGTTCAGCGACCGCGTCACGGCCACGTCGCTCAACTTCGTCAAACTGCTCATCCGCAAGCGGCGTGAGGACCTGATCGACGAGTGCATCCGCGAGTACCGGGCGCTGGTCGCCGAGTCGCAGAACCGCGTTGATGCTGTCGCAACGACGGCGGTGGCGATCACCCCGCAGCAGACGACTCAGTTGATCCTGAGTCTGGAGCGGCTGACCGGCAAGAACGTTTCCCTGACGACGGTGATCGACCCGGACATCCTGGGCGGCACCATCGTCCGCATGGGCGACACGATCATCGACGGCAGCGTGCGCGGGCGCCTGGCCCGTCTCGAACAGCAGCTCATGGGCGCGAGTTTTTAACACCCTCGGCATGGGGGAGGAGATACCAACGTGGCGATTAGACCCGAAGAAATCACATCCATTCTCGAACGAGAATTGGAGTCGTACCGGTCCGAGGTCGAGGAAGTCGGCGTCGGCACGATCCTACAGATTGGCGACGGCATCGCCCGCATCTACGGCCTGCAGGAGGCCATGGTCGGCGAACTGTTGGAGTTCCCCGGCGGCGTGCAGGGCATGGCGCTGAACCTGGAAGAAGATAATGTCGGCGCGGTTCTGCTGGGCGAGCAGACCGGCATCAAAGAGGGCGACACCGTCAAGCGGACCGGCAAGATCATCCAGATCCCCGTCGGCGAGGCATTGGTGGGCCGCGTCGTCAACGCCCTGGGCCAGCCTATCGACGGCAAAGGACCCATCGCCACCAACGAGTTCCGCCTGCTGGAAACCAAGGCGCCGGGCGTCGTGGACCGCCAGCCGGTCAAAGAGCCGCTGCAGACGGGCATCAAAGCCATCGACTCGATGATCCCCATCGGGCGCGGCCAGCGCGAGCTGATCATCGGCGACCGTGGCACGGGCAAGACCGCTGTGGCGCTCGATGCCATCCTGAACCAGCGCGACACCGACGTTTACTGCATCTACGTCGCCATCGGCCAGAAGGCCAGCACCGTCTCGAACGTGATTCGCATTCTGGAACAGAACGGCGCGATGGAGTATACCACGGTCGTCGCGGCGACGGCGGACGACCCGGCCTCCCAGCAGTACATCTCGCCCTACGCCGGCGCGTGCATCGGCGAGTGGTTCCGCGACAACGGCAAGCACGCCCTGATCGTCTACGATGACCTGTCCAAACAGGCTGTGGCGTACCGCCAGGTGTCCCTGCTGCTCCGCCGCCCGCCCGGTCGCGAGGCGTACCCCGGCGACGTGTTCTACCTGCACTCCCGCCTGCTGGAGCGCGCCGCCAAGATGTCCGCCGAGCGCGGCGGCGGATCCCTGACCGCCCTGCCGATTATCGAGACGCAGGCCGGGGACGTGTCCGCGTATATCCCGACCAACGTCATCTCGATTACGGACGGCCAGATCTTTTTGGAGTCCGACCTGTTCAACGCGGGCGTCCGCCCGGCGGTCAACGTCGGTATTTCGGTCTCGCGCGTCGGCGGCAACGCGCAGACCAAGGCGATGAAGGACAAAAACGTCGCCGGCCAGCTCAAGCTCGCCCTGGCCCAGTTCCGTGAGGTGCAGGCCTTCTCACAGTTCGCCTCCGACCTGGACAAAGCGACGCAGGCGCAGCTCGCGCGCGGCCTGCGCCTGGTCGAAGTGCTGAAGCAGCCGCAGTACCAGCCGCTGCCGCTCGAAAAGCAGGTCGTCGTCATCTATGCCGCCAACACCGGCGCCCTGGACGATCTGCCTGTCGAGTCCATCCGCCGCTTCGAGGCCGAGTTCATCCCGTTCATCGCCGAGAAGTACCCGGAGATCATGGAGTCCATCGCGCGTGACAAGACCCTAAGCGAGACCACTACCGACGCACTCAAGACCGCCCTCACGGATTTCAAGGGCCAGTTCAAGTCCTAAACAGCCGCTGAAAGCCCCGCCGCATGGCGGGGCTTTTTTCTTGACCGTGATTGTTCCTTTTGGAGAAGACTATGCACGATCCACGTCTGAGCAAATGGGCGGAAACGCTTGTCGGCTACTGTCTGGGACTTCAGCCGGGCGAGCAGGTGCTGATTCGTGCCGAAGAAACAGCACTTCCGCTGGCGAAAGAAGTCTACCGCGCCGCGCTGTGCGCCGGCGCACACCCACAGGTGCAGGTTATAATCGACGGTTTGGACGAGATCTTCCTCACCCAAGCATCGGACGAACAACTGGACTGGGTCTCACCGACACAGAAGTTCGCGTATGAGACCGTGGACGCCCTATGCACGATCTCCGCCCCCACCAACACGGCGGCCCTCACGGGTGTGGACCCGGCGCGACAGGCGCGGGCGCAGAAGGCCAACAGCCAACTGCGAGAAGCGCTCCTCGCGCGCGCGGTGCAGGGGCAGGCCAGATGGACCTCGACCTTGTACCCGACACACTCCGGGGCGCAGAACGCCGGCCTGTCTTTGACGCAGTACGAAGAGTTCGTCGTGCGGGCCATGTTTCTAGACAAAGACGATCCCGCGCAGTCCTGGCGCGAGTTCGCGGCACGGCAACAGCGCTATGTCGACTATCTCAACGGGGTAGACACTCTGCGGTTCGTCGCCCGTGACACGGACCTGACGATGCGCGTCGGCGGACGGAAGTGGGTCAACTCCGACGGGCATCGCAACTTCCCGAGCGGCGAGGTCTTCACGGGGCCGGTCGAGGACAGCGTGGCCGGCCACGTCCGGTACACGTTCCCGACGGCGCATCTGGGGCATGAGGTCCACGACGTGCGGCTGACGTTCGCGCAGGGCCGCGTCGTCCGCGCCGAAGCCTCGCAGGGCCTCGACTTTCTGGAAGCGATGCTGGAAACGGACACCGGAGCGCGTTCTCTGGGCGAGGTGGCTGTGGGGAACAACTACGGCGTGTCCCGTTACGCGCGGAACACGCTCTACGATGAGAAGATCGGCGGCACGTTCCACCTGGCGCTCGGGAATGCGTACCCGGAGACCGGGGCCGTGAACGTGTCGGCGCTGCACTGGGACATGGTGTGCGATATGCGCCCGGAGGCGGGTGGGGGAGCGATCTACGCCGACGGCGTTGTGATCCACGAGGACGGGCAGTGGAAGATCTGAGCGTTAGTATTCGCCCGATGTATCGAGGTTCGGCTCCTGGCGCTTGCCGAGCGTCGGGTCGATTCGCATCGCCCGCTCGAACTCCGCCTGGGCCGCTTCCAGCTTCCCCAGGTGCCGCAGGGCGAAGCCCAGGTTGAAGTGCGCCCAGGCGTTGTCCTTGTCCAACCGCAGCACGTTCTGCCAGGACTGGATCGCTTCCTGGAAGCGTCCGAGTTTGTACAGCCCGTTGCCGAGGAAGAAGTGGGCGCCGACGAACTCGGCATCCACGCGCACTGTTTCCTGCCACTGTTCCATCGCGGCGCCTAGATCGCCCTGATGGCTCAGGACCATGCCCAGGTTGTAGTGCGCCCAACTGCTGCCCGGATCGAGACGGATGGCTTCGCGCAGCTCGGCGAGGGCGGTCTGCGGCATCCCCTTAACATACAGCGCCGCGCCCAGGTTCTGGTGTGCGTCGGCGAGGCGCGGGTTGAGGCAGATCGCCTCCTGCCACTCGGCGATGGCGCCGTCAAGGTCGCCCTGCGCGCGGCGGGCGAGGCCGAGGTCGTTGCGGGCCTGCGCGTCCCCCGGCGCGATTCGGACCGCCTCTTCAAACTGCGCCGTCGCGTCGTTGAAATGCCCCAGGTCATTCAGGACGTTGGCGAGGTTGTGGCGGGCGACGCCGAGCGCCGGCACGAGTCGCAGCGCCTCCTGCCACTCCGCCATCGCGCCTTCCGCGTCCCCCTGGACGTACAGGCCGGCCCCCAGGTTGTTCCGGGCCTCCGCGAAATGCGGGTCCACGGCCAGAGCTTCCCGCCAGGCGGCCACGGCCTGATCGAGTTTCCCCTGGGCGCGTAACGACAATCCGAGGTTGTTGAACGCCCAGACTTCCTGGGGGTTCAGCCGGACGGCTTCCTGGTAGGCTTTGACCGCCGCGCTGTGTTGGCCGGCGTCGCTGAGGGCGATCCCCAGCAGGTTATAGAGGCCTGCGTCGCCGGGCTGGAGCCGCACGGCCTCACGGTACTGGATGATGGCCGCATCCTGCTGACCCCGCGCCCGCAGCGCGTTGCCGAGTTCGACAAAGCCTTGCGCTTCTTGGGGCTGGCGCGCAACCGCCTTACGCAGTTTGGCGATGTGGGCGTCCAGCAGCGCCTTCTCGCGCAGGGTCTGGACGACGCCCGAGGCGCTGAGAGCGTCCTGATGGGACTCGAGGATGATGGGGTGCTGCATGAGCCTTCTCCTACGCGCCCATTCTAACAGGTCTCCGCGTCGTTGGCAAGGGGAAAGAAGCGCAGACGCTCAGTGGAGCAGCATATAAAGGCCCGTGCCTAAGACCAGTGCGATCACGACGATGATCCCAACCAGGGGGACGCGGGCGCGGCGCGAGCGGGCGACGGGTTCGATGTAGGTGATCGGCTCGTGCGGCATGGTCTGTGGCGGCGCGGATTGCGTCACGGAGGGGGGCAGCGTCAGCATCTGCGTCCGTTCCGGGTTGAACGACGGCTGTGGGAGGCTCGCGTCGGAGCGGAAGTGATGGCCGCACGTCTCGCACACGGTCGTCTCCGTGTACGTCATGGTGCCGCACTGCGGACAGCGTTTGGCTTGCCGAGGACTGCTCATGCTGTTGCTGATACCCGGATTGTGCCGTTAATTATACCTGCGGTGTCCGCTTCCGTACCCCACCTAGCCTATGCGTTCCTTAGCGCCTCACGATTTCGACGATTTTGTTCACGACGGCTTCCATTGTCTTGACTTCCAGAGCGCCGGCTTTGTACAGAAGGATACGGCCGTCGGCAGTGAAAAGTTTGTTAGGGCGGATGTCTCAACCCGCCAGCGGCGAAGTCGCTCGCGTTCAGAGTGACTGCGTCCCCGTCCACAACTATTTGACTGGTGATCTGCACAGAACCAGGTCGCCGCTCGACAGCGCCGTGACAACAACCGCCGGACGGCGCTTAGACTGGCTTAGGTCTGAATAAGGGAAAGGGACCACGACAACGTCGCCCTTCACAAATGCTGCCATGCCGCGTCCTCTTCCGGCAACAGCCACTCTTTAGCAAGAGCGGACTCGCTTAACAGATAACCTGCGACACTCTCAGGCGTAAATGTTCGCCTTTGCCGGATCATCGTCACCAGATAGTCAGGCAACGGTAGCCCTTCGAGCGACGCTTCCTCGGAGACTTGCGCCTCAACGTCAGGAGGCAAATTCAGTGTGACAGTCATTCCCTTTTCCTCACAGTGTTGCTTTCATGGATAGATGATGCGGTTAGAACTATGAGCCGCGTTCATGCCCTTCTTAAACTCCTCCCACTCCGCTTGACGCCGCGCAATCTCTTCGGGATCGTCTGTTGCGTCCTCTTCGTCCCATTGCCTCAGCACTGCGAGCGCCGCTTGGTTTTTCTCAAACTGTGTCTGAGTGCGGCTGATTGATGGCTCCGGCTCAACAAGTTTCTCTGCAATCTTCTCCAAGTAAGTAGAAATTGTGGTACCCTCCACGGCGGCTTTCCGAGCGACTTTTTCTTCCATCTCCGGCTTCAGGTTAAGGATTACAGCCATGTTAATGCTCCTCACTCTTGCGGTAACTTGCTGATAGTCTCGTCTATTCCTTGAAGCAGGGTAGTCCATTGCTGATGTTCGGATGACACACCAAGTTTTACAGGTGAACTACCGGAATGGTCGGCCTTATTGCCGATCAGCCCCCCGGCTATAGCTCCTACGATTAATCCTGCTGGTCCACCAAATAAACCCATCATCAGGCTTCCGACAATCGCTCCCGCTGTAGCACCTGCCCCATCCGTTGCCGTTGAAGTAGGGGAAGAAGTTGGTACAATCGTTTGACTTATTTGACACCGTGAGCGTAAGCAGGCTATTCGTTCGCGGATTATGCTATGATTAGCCCTTTGTCCGATATGGTATTTGATCGTTTCTAATTCCGTGCATGCGTCTTTGAAATCAATGGTATCCTCTGTTCGTTTGTACTGAGCGGCACACCTGTCAACTGCCTGTTGTTTTTGTTCTACACTCCAACTTTCTAGCAGCTGAGCGTCTCGCCGCAGAGACGTTAGAAATCTCGTTTCGTGTTTGATAGCCTGGTCAAGTTCAATTTCAACTAATTGAGTCCACTGTACGCTAGGGTGTTCTAAGGCATTCTGCAATCGTCGCTCCAGATTAATAGCATCCCCATACTTTAGCAAATCAGGGTATTTTGCCACATACTGTTCATCGCTGTAGAGCCGTTGAGCACGGGCTGTTAATTTATCATTAAACCGCGCTTGTTGCTGCTCCACCCAAACTGCAGAACATTTGGGTGCAGAAAGAGCCTTCAATTTAGCGTAGAAACTTACTTGCGATTGTTCCTGTAGCTTTACGAGTAATTTTTCAAGCTCTTTACGTTGACTATTCTGCTCTTGAAGTTCCCTTTTTTGCCTGTCCCGTTCTTCTTTCTCAATCCGTGCTAACCGCCTCAGTTCTACCTGCTTCGTTTCTTCTATTCGAGCAGCTTTTAGAGCAGCCTTTGCCTGCTTCTGAGGCAGCTCACGTTCTTCTCTAGCCAACCGGATTGTTTCTTGCTTCTCGCGGTTCTTAGTTTTAAGCAATCTCAGTTGTGCATCTGAAATTGATGGGAGTGTGTCACCACCTAATCCCACCAAAATCTGGTACTGATTGTTGAACCAGATGATGTCCCCAATATTTCTGCCCCCAATCTGGAAATCATCCTGCGAGATGAGGTTTATTGACCAATCTGGCAACCTAACAGGTCTGGCCGAGCCGAGTTCGTACCTAGATGCAGATACGGTAGCATAGGCTATGAGCTTTCCGTCTTGCTCACATAGAACAAAGACACTGCGACAATCTTTTCTGAATGCCACTACGTTATTAATATCCGGTATCGCTGGCACTTTATGAACCTATGATTTTACAGCTTCACTGCCCCAGGTCGCCGTCCTGGTGTCCGGCGAAGAAGACGTCCACGTTCTCCGGGCGCAGCAAAATCTCGCGGGGCTTGACGCCATCCTGGGGGCCGACCAGTCCGCGCGCTTCCATGATCTCGACCAGGCGGGCGGCGCGGGTGTAGCCGATCTTGAACTTGCGCT
>CAXUCQ010000107.1:0-8670 GCA_964249295.1 uncultured Armatimonadales bacterium
GCGCCTGTGCCTGTTTGTGCCAGCACCAAAGTCGCCTGCGCCGCAAGCGTCAGCGAGATCACAAGCCCGATCGCGGGACGGAAAAGAACCCTGCGTCGAAACGTTCGACGATTCTGCTGCATCTCGATTATCTCTCCAGTTTCGTGGGATTGACTGTCTCGCGCCCTCTTTGCGTGTCCTTTATGCAGCGCTTCGCCTCCTGTGAAGGGTGACAAAGGCCGCAGAAGACGAGATCAACGATGTGGCCTATCTCAACCTCGATTGCTTCTATGCTGTCCACGAGCGAGTAGGGGGGCCAGAAACCGGCGCACATGGCTTTCAGCGTCTTCGCCGTTTGGAAAGGATCGGCCACGGAGAACAGGCCGTCACGATCTGCTTCTTCCAGGACTTCAGCGATAAGGGCGACTTCCTGTTCGTGGTAGGGACGCACCCTCGCCTGGATGTGCGGCCTCAGTGCGAACACGAGTTCCTGGGCCGACGGCGATTGCAGGCAGCGCTGATAAGCCAGTGTCACGGGGTAGCTCAGCATCCGCTTCAACTTGTCCAGGGCGTCCCTCTGCGGCGCGTCTGCGATCCTGCGCAGTTCCTCAAGCCCGAGCGCCTTGAAGCGCGCGACGATGGCGAGCGCGATGTCTTCCTTGCTGTCGAAATACAGATAGACTGTGCCTTTGCCGACGCCCGCATCCGCCGCGATCTCGTCGATCGTGGTCTTCTTGAAGCCGTAGTGCCACAGCCGGTGTTCCGCAGCGTCTAGTATCTTTTGGCGCACCTCGCTGTGGGCGACACGTGGCATTGAACTTTCTCCTGAATAACTGACCGAAACATTATTCCAGTCACATACTACCTCAACTGCGGCCAACTCTAAACAGTTCCCGAGGGGCGGCACGTCACGCATCCCCCGGTCAATGCGCACTGGGAGCAGGTGTGGACGACCGGACCGGGCTGTTGAAGCCGCCCGTTTTGGTTCCGATAATGCGTGTTATGTAATAATCCAAATCGGAAGGTCTATTCAACGCCACTGATGAACGCAAAGGGTTAGACCGGCGTCACTTCATCTTCAACTCACGTCTTCATCACTTTGTGTAAGACAAATTAACGTTTATTATAGAGCTGGTATGCTACTAAGATTACAATCGCGCGCTTTGTTGCTGGACGCTCCGGCTCGTCCTTGGTCGGCGATCACACAATCGTCGCCGAAAGGTAATCAGCGATGGCCGTGTCGTACTGCGCGGTGTGCCGGAACGCCGCCGCCGCGAGTCGACTCCGCGTCTGCTGACTGAGTTCAACTCCGTTGATCCGCATCTCCGAAAGCACCGATGGATAATCTCCCGGTGAAGCCACGATCGTGACGGACGCATTGTTCTTGGCGGCGGACCGTACCATAGCAGGACCGCCGATGTCTATGTTCTCAATGGCTTCTGCGCGGCTGACGCCTGGCCGCGCGACTGTTTCACGGAACGGATACAAGTTGACGACGACAAGGTCGATCGGCGCGATGTCATGTGTCGCGATCGTTTCCATGTGTTCCGGCTTGGAGCGATCTGCCAAGATGCCGCCGTGTACCGCCGGGTGAAGAGTTTTAACGCGGCCATCCAGCATCTCCGGGAATTGTGTGACGTCGGAGACGTTCGTAACCGGCAGGCCGGCGCCGGTGAGTGTGGTCGCAGTGCCGCCGGTAGAGATCAGCTCGACTTCCAACGAGACAAGGCCTCGAGCGAAGTCGATCAATCCTGTTTTGTCGGAAACACTGAGAAGAGCACGTCTGATCCTAGGCATCCTTGACTCCCGGCGGACGCACCTTGGCGACGGGGGCTGCGTCAAGGCCTAGTATAGCATATCGAGAAAAGAACGAGGCAGCCTCGACAGAAAAGGAGGATTTCGGGGAGGCGTGCCGAAAGTACGTTGGACAGCATCACGTTTCCAAAGTTTCCCGCCGCGAAGATGAAGGAGAACTGCGCTGTGAGCAGCAGCCTCGAAATACAGGTGACGTTGAGTCGCCCGAATGTGCCGTCGTCCACGTATCTGGAAGAGCCGCTCTACGCGGTTTTTGACATCTCACCGTCAGCCTCAAGCCTTTCCGTCCCCGCGCGGTCACCGCTGAACGTCGTGATTGTGGTCGACGCCTCCGCGACAATGCACCACTTCCAACTGACAGACGACGAACGGGACTACTGGCTCGGACTTGCGATCTCCCGCGACGAGATGGAGCGCGGAGAGGCTGACGACCGTGACGCGATCTACTGGACAGGGCAGACACTGGCGGAGATGCAGTCCGTGGCTCGCAAACCCATGGCACTGGCCGTAGAAGCGATCAAAAACCTGCTGACGACGCTGCAGCCACAGGATCAGATCGCCGTCATCGCGTTCGCCGACCGTGTGCATCCCGTGTTCTCGGCCCAGGATTGGGCGAGTTACCCCGATCAGTGTTTCGTCCAGATGGATCTGCTCCGTGAGCAGAGACTCTCGACCGACATTGGGACAGGGACTTTCATGGCCGAGGCGCTTCGTACCGGGGCGGATGCGTTGAGGCAGAGCGCGCACCAGAATGGCGTCAACCGCCTGATCGTCATCTCCGACGGCATCGTCCAGGACGCCGATGCGACCTTGCTCAACGTCGTGGCCATCCAGGAAGAAGGGTACGCCATCACGACCATCGGCGTCGGCGACGATTTCGATGAGGAGTTTCTGACCAGAATCGCCGACAATTCCCGTGGGCAGTATTACTACGCGGCCGACATCGCAGAGATCACCGACAACCTGCACCAGGAGATGACGACCCTCGAAGCGATCACCGTCACGGACCTTTATATCGCGCTGCGTGGCCTGGGCGGCTCCGTCGTGCAGGACATCTTCCAGGTCCGCCCCGCCATGGCGCTCTTTGACGAGTTGTACACCGAGGATGACTGGCTGCGCACCCGTGTCGGGGACGTCTCGACCGAGGCGCCCGTCGGCATTCTGGTCCAGATCGCGCCGGCGAAGATGCCGACCGGCGCGACGCAAGTCGCGGAGGCGCAGCTCACCTGGGGCCACTCCGCCGCCACAGCCCTCGGGGCCGGAACACAGAAGGTACTCGTGACGGTGAACGTCACCGATGACACGGCGCAGCTCTCCGAGTCGAACCCGGAGGTCGTCAACCTCGTCGATCGATTCTCGATCTACAAGTTCGAGCGTGAAGCCCAGCGGGCGCAGGAGCGTGGGGACACGGAACGCGCCAAAGAGAAGCTGGGGGCGGCGACGCGGGAACTGCATAAGATCGGCGAAGAGGCGCTCGCGCAGGACATGGAACAGCAGATCGCCGCACTCGGGAGGGCTTCTGCAGACCCGACGCGCGTGAAGCGGATCAAGGCGACGACCCGACGCTTGGCGAACACCCCGACCGAGACGAATGCGCAGGATTAGGCGGAAGTGGGACGGATGTTATGACCGAAAGGCAGTTGGGGATTGATGCGTTCCGCCAAGGACGTCTCCGGGAGGCCGTCGACCGTCTCCGCGCCGCCGCCGCCGATCACGACCGGACCGTGTCGCTGCACGTCGGCATTCAGATCTATGCACACCTGGGCGCGGCGCTGTATGCACTTGGCGACGCGGCCGGGGCAGCCGACATGTTCTCGGCGGCGGTCTCACTCCATGCGGCAAGCCCCATCCCCCTTGATCTGCTGATGAATCTCGCAAACGCTTCCCTGGCATCCGGCAGACGTCAGACGGCGGAGCAGGTTCTGATCCGGGCGTTGAACGACAATCCGGGCGCGATGGAAGCACGACTGGTTCTGGAGCGCCTTCGCAGTCGAAGCGACAGCCGACCAATCACAGGCGTGATACTCGGCGAAAGTCCCGAAAGTGTGAAGCGCTACATGGACACGCTTTCTTTCTCGTCCACTGATCAGGGCTACTCGCCGGATGAAGTGCGGGCCGCCCTGACGCAGATTCATCATTACGTCGACACGCTGACGGACCTTCTGGCCGCGCGGGATCGGAAGATCGCTGCCCAGGATGGGGAGATCGAGCGGCTCCGCCAGACGGAAGAAACTCTGATCGAGAACATGATGCAGGCGCGTCAGGAGGCCGACCGCCTCCGCGAGTCTCCCAACCAACAGTCAGGCACCCCCCGCCTGTTGAGCAATGGACAGGGAACCGCGGGAGAGTCCGAGGCCGCGGACCTGACTCCGTTGGAAAAATTGTTCCAGAAGAAATCTTGACGGTGACGACCTTGCTACCGCCGGCTACTGCAGTGCAGAGGATCCGCCCTCATGGACCCGACTACTCATAACCCCCCGGAACTTGAGGATGACTTCGGAAAAGCCGAAGAGGAAGTCCTAACGAGCCTCCGCCGGACCGAGGCGTACCTCCACGAACTTTTGGGAAGCGCTCACAGGCACAGTGAACTTCTGAGAGCAAGCGAGGCCCAGCTTTCGCGTTCGCAGGCGCGGATCATCGGCCTGGAAGAGCGGTGTCAAAGCCTCGCCGTTCGTCTTCAAGAGGCACACTCTGAGACCGAACAAAAACGCGCTCTCGCTCAGGCGGAGCGTCACAAGGCTGATGCCGAGCGAGCACGTTCCCAGCGACTGGAGACGGTCCTGAGTCAACTTCATCAGACGTTCTTCACGGGCAACGTCTATGCCCTCATCCTGAAGGCTTGTCTGACCATCACCGGCGCAACCCGCGGCCTTTATGTGACGACAGAGGGAACGGAAGCGCCTTTGAAAATCCGCGCCGCGCTGGGAGTTGCCGCCGCCCCGGGTTCTCCCCCGTCGGCCTTCCTCGAAGCCGCGTGCCGTCATGTTCTTCAAAGCCAGGAAACGCTCGTCGCCAACTCGCGTGAGGTGCTGGCAAAGTTCCCGTCCGTTGAGTCGGCAGCGGAACAGTTCCGAAACTGCATCGTGACGCCGGGCTCGCTGCTGCAGAACGTCAACGGCGTCGTCATCGCCGCCGACAAGACCAATGGGGACTTCGACGACGAGGATGTCCGATCCGTGCTCGCCGTCGGCAGCCAGGCCGGTGTGGCAACGGAGAACAGCCGGCTGCGACGCCAGCTCCAGCAGGCGTATCTGGCCACCGTGAGCGTCATGGCGGACGCCATGGAGGCAAAAGATTCGTACACGCAGGGACACAGCGAGGCCGTGTCGCGTTATGCCCGCCTGATCGGACGGCATCTGAACTTGAGTGACCTGGAGCGCAGCGTCGTCAGCTACGCGGCCCTGCTGCACGACATCGGCAAGATCGGCGTCAGCGACGGCCTGCTGAACAAGCCGGGTCCGCTGACGCCCGAGGAGCGCGAACTGGTACGGGCGCACGTGCGCCTGGGACACGACCTAATCCGCCACATCCCGGCGCTTCAGCCCGTCGCCGAGGCCGTTCTGCATCATCACGAATGTTATGACGGTACGGGATACCCGGACGGCCTGGCGGGCGACGCGATCCCAATCGCGGCGCGCATCGTCTGTGTGGTCGACGCTTACTCCGCGATTATCACCCGGCGGAGCTACAAGGAAGCGTACAGCGAAGACTGGGCGCGTGCCGAGCTGCGCCGGTGCGCCGGCATCCAGTTCGATCCGCGGATCGTGGATGCATTCCTGTACGTCCTGGACCTGCCCGATCTTTCTGAGATGGACGAGGACGGGGAATTCGAGTGGCTGCCCGTCTTCCATCTGGCCTCAGACGGCGGCGGTGAGAATGCCCTGCTGACAAGTTAACATCGCCCGCCTGGAGGACACCCTGTCAAGCCCCGTCCGTGTCGTCTCACTGGATTTCGCCAACACCCTCTATCCATTTCGGACCTCAGAAACCGATGAGTCAATCCGGCGCCTTCACGACTTCCTTCAGCACCGGCTGGGTAGGACCGTCGAGTACGACCCGTTCGCAGGCCTCTACAGAGACATCCGCAGCCGTCAGTTCACCGAAAATCGGGCGACCCTGCGCGAGAACGACTTCACGGCCCGCATCCGTGAAGTCATCGAACACTGTCAAGAGGGCCGGCCCGCCGACCCGCAGTTGGTGCAGGAAGGCGAACAGGTCTACGCCGACGGCTTCGTGTCCGTCATCCGATTACCAGTGGGGGTGGTCGATGTTCTCTCCGAACTGGCGGAACGCTACACCCTAGCCGTCCTTTCCAATTTCATGCGGACCGACTGTATCCTCCGCCCCTTGGAGCGCGACGGCCTGCTGCCGCTGCTGAAGGCCGTCGTCGTGTCCTCCGACATCGGATACATCAAGCCCCATCCGATCATCTATGCGGCGCTGGCGGAGCGAGTCGGCGCAAGCCCGGAGGAGATCGTCCATGTCGGGGACGACTGGGACGCCGACATCCTAGGAGCCACGCGCGCCGGAATGAGAGCCGTCTACACGACGGAATGGCGTGACGAAGCCGACCCCTTCTATGGGCTGGGACCCGTGCCTCCTGTGTTTGAGATCGCGCGGCTGGCGGAACTGCCGGAGCGTCTGCGGCGCCTGGAAGGGGATGTTTGATGCAACGCCGCTAGGGAGTGTCTACAAAGAGGCGTCGGTACAAGTTGGTCTGTAACAGCTCTTCCGGGTCACATTCGGCCTTCAGGCGGCGGAATCGCTGCATACGCGCAGCGCCCACGGCGTCCGCGAGCGACATCCGGTGCAGCGCGCTGTCTTTGGCGAAGTAGAACCGCCCGCCTGCATCGACGACGATCCGGTCCATCTCGGCGGTCAGCGACATTAGTCCGCCCCGGTTGCCCGGCGTCACGGCGAAGTCCAGCGCGAACGAGTATCCGTCTACAGCATGGGTCATCAGGAAATCGTCCGGGCGGTGCCGCTTGAAGACGCCTAGGTACGGGACGATGCCGTACTGCTGGGCGAGCGTCAGCTGCCGCGAAAAAACGCGCTTCGCCTCGGGAGCGGGGACGAAACTCTGGTACTGAATCAGCCCGCCGGGTTTGTAGGAGAACTTCCAGTTCGGCACGTAGTCGAGCAGGAACGCGAAGCCGGCGTGGGACTGTCGGAAGCGGCCTTCGTGGCGCGCGCCGCTCCAGTATTTGGCGGCGTTGATCAGCCGCATCCCGGCATCGTTGACGAACGGCTTCATCAGCCGCCACATCAGCGACTTGGGCAGCACGCCCAGGATTGAGTCGGGCAGTTCCTGGTTCGCCACGCGCAGGGTCTGCGCGGGCGACGGGTCCCGCCCCGGCGCCAGATAGTTGGCCTGATGCACCTGTCCCCGCCCCAGCGCCGCTCCCGATGCGAAGCAATCCACCCATCCGACCAGATAGTCGGACTGAGGCAGGCGCTGCTCGAACTTCTGAAAGAGATCGTCGAAGTTCAGCGCGGGAAACGCCTGCACGTCCAGCAGCCCCGAGTAGACGCGCTTCATCTGCAGCGTGATTCGGGTGAAGACGCCGAGCATCCCGAATCCGCTGATGGCGGCGTGGAACAGGTCCGCATTATCTGCTCGTGAGCAGGTCTTCGTCCGCCCCGTCGGCAGCAGCAGGTCGAACTCACGGACGTGGTCCCCGATCGGGCCGACCTTCCAGTTGTTCTTGCCGTGGATGTTCATGGACAGCGCACCGCCTAGCGTCGGCGCCATGGTCCCCGAAACGACCGGCGGCCACCAGCCGTCTTCGATCGTGTACTGCCACAACTGCTGAATCGTGACGCCCGGCTCCGCCGTGACCAGCCCCGTCTCCGGGTCCCACTCTAAGATGCGGTTCATCCGCGTCAGGTCCAGGACGACGCCTTCCGCGTTCAGCGAGGCGTCGCCGTAGGAGCGCCCCGCCCCGCGCAGGCCGACCGTCTTGCCGGCCCGACGGGCCTCGTCGAACACGGCCCGGATGCCGTCGATGTTGATGGGCCGATAGACGTAGCCCAGCCCGGCGATGGACATCCCCCACCCCTCGACTCTTTCCAGGCGGTCCGTCGGGAGTGTGATTGCCGGGTGTTGAAGCTGATCGGTGATGCTCATGTTTAGATGTTCAGCCACTTGAAGAGGGGCGGCGGGATGCTGCGGATGACGGCCATGATGGGCCGCCACTTCGCCGGGACGTACGCGACGCGCGCGCGACTCTGGGCCGCCGCGAGGATTTCTGTCGCAGCCTGGTCTGCGGGGATCATGCCGGGCATCTTCAAGCCCTGCGTCATCGGCGTCTCGACCGGGCCGGGCTTGATCGTCACGACAAACGCGCCTTTGCGCTCGATGCGGTTCCGCAGCGACTCCAGATAGGCGTTCATGGCCGCTTTGGTCGCGCCGTAAACGGGATTGCCGCGTCGCCCCCGGTCCCCGGCCACGCTGGAAACGCCGATAATCGTCCCGCTGCCGAGCTTCTCGAAACGCCGCGCGGCTTCATTGAGCCAGGCCACGCAGCCGGTGAAGTTGACGGCGATGGTCTCGGCGTCTTTCTCCGTGTCGTATTCGTCCGGGGCCACGCGGGGCATGATGCCCGACGCATACACGATCAGATCCAGCCCGCCCAAATCGGAGACGATCTGTCCGAAAAGCATCGGCACGCTTCCCGTGTCCAAAACATCATGGGCGTACACACGCGCGAGAGGCGGGGACGTGCCTTGGTTCAGAGCGTCGGCGATGCCCTGCAGGGCCTGTTCCCGCCGGGCCACCAGCGCGACCCGGCAGCCGGACCGGACGAGCTGCCCTGCCAGCGCCTCACCGATTCCCGACGATGCGCCGACGACGAGGGCGCGTTTCCAGGAAGAATT
>CAXUCQ010000108.1:0-8562 GCA_964249295.1 uncultured Armatimonadales bacterium
CCGGCCTGACGGGGTGGCTGTGCTGGTACGGCATCGTGCGCGGCGCCGGGGCGGGTCGACCTCGACCTGCCCCTGCGCGACATCCGCGAGGTGAAGTCCGAGTCGCTGGTCGGCGCGACGCGCGTGCTGGTCGTCACCCGCGACGGGCGCACTTTGGAAGCCGTCCGCACGACACTGGCGCAGGCGCCGGCCTTTGGCGCGGCCGTCCGCGCCCTGGAGTCGTACCTCAAGGACGAGGAGCCGCCCGCGTCGCTGGGCGAGGACCTCGCCAAGAAGGTCTGCCCCAAGTGCGGCGACCCGCTGCCCGACGACACCAACGTCTGCGCCCGCTGCGTGGACCGCCGCGCCGTGCTGATGCGCCTGCTCGGCTACGCGCTGCCGTACCGGGGCCGCGTCGCGCTGTTCACGGCCCTGGCGCTGGCCGCCACGATTTTCAGCCTGGCCCCGCCCAAGTTCACCAAGTATCTGACCGACGACGTGCTGGTGCCGCACCGCCACCCGGAGCTGATCGGCGTCTTCGTGCTGGGCCTGGTCGTGACGAGCGCCGCGGGCGTCGGCCTGGGCGTCTGGCGCGGGCGCATCGCGGCCTGGATGTCGAACCACATGGTCTACACCATCCGCACCCAGGTCTACGATCGGCTGCAGGAACTCTCGCTGGGCTACTACGACAAGCGCCAGACGGGGGCCTTGCTGGCGCGCGTCATCCAGGACGTCACCGAGCTGCAGAACTTCTTGGTGGACGGCATCCAGATCTTCCTGGTCAACACGCTGACCATCCTGGGCATCTTGGCCATCATGCTCCAGAGCAACTGGCTGCTGACCCTGCTGGTGCTGATCCCCGTGCCGGTCACGTTCCTGCTGACCAAGCGCCTTTGGCGCTCGATCTGGGGTCGCCTGCACCGGATGTGGCACCTGCGGTCGGGCCTGACGGCGCGCGTCAGCGCGGCCCTGTCCGGCGTGCGCGTGGTCAAGGCGTTCGCGCAGGAGGGCAGCGAGGCCCAGCGCTTCCGCGCCAAGAGTTTCGAATTGTTCAACGCCGGCGTGGTCGTTGAAACGTCACTGGCGACGTTCATGCCGCTGGTCGGCTTCGTCACGACGCTGGGCATCTACGTCATCTGGCTCGTGGGCGGGCTGCAGGTGTACCACAACCACAGCGCCAAGACCGGCATGACGCTGGGGACCTTGCAGATGTTCCTCGGCTACATCTTCATGCTGATGGCCCCGCTGCAGGGCATGACCCGCATCGCCGACTGGATGTCCCGCGCCACCACGGCCGCCGAGCGCGTCTTCGAGGTCATCGACGCCGAACCCGATGTGGCCGACGCCGCCGACGCCGTGCCTATGCCCCACATCGAGGGCCGCGTCGAGCTGCGCCACGTCCGGTTCTCCTACGACAAGAACGCCAACGTCCTCGACGACGTTTCCATCGACGTCGCGCCCGGCGAGATGATCGGCCTGGTCGGCCATTCCGGGGCGGGCAAATCGACCATCATCAACCTGCTGTCGCGCTTCTACGACGTCAAAGACGGCCAGATCCTGATCGACGGCGTGGACATCCGGCGCATCCGGCAGAACGACCTGCGCCGCCAGGTCGGCGTCGTGCTGCAGGAGCCTTTTTTGTTCCCCGGCACCATCGCCGACAACATCGCCTATGCCAAGCCGGACGCGACCCCGGTCGAGATCATGCGCGCCGCCAAGGCCGCCAACGCCCACGACTTCGTGATGCGCTTCCCCGACGGCTACGACACGTTCGTCGGCGAGCGCGGCGCGCGGCTTTCGGGCGGCGAGCGCCAGCGCCTGTCCATCGCCCGCGCCATCCTGCACGACCCGCGCATTCTCATTTTGGACGAGGCCACCGCGTCGGTGGACACCGAGACCGAGAAGCAGATTCAGGAGGCCATCGGACGGCTGACGGAAGGCCGCACGACCTTTGCCATCGCCCACCGCCTGTCCACCCTCCGCAACGCCAGCCGCCTGATGGTGATGGAGCGCGGCAAGCTGGTCGAACTCGGCACCCACGACGAACTGCTGTCCAAGCCGGAAGGCGTCTTCAAGAAGCTCGTGGACTTGCAGCAGGCCGTCAACAAAGTCAAGGAGATTGAGTAGCGTGTTCGCCGAAGACGACCCGTTCGACATCCGCACATTGGCCCCGCAGAGCGTGCGCCTGTTCCGCACGTCGCCCGACGACGTGGTGCTGCGGCTGACGCTGGACGGCGACCGCTCGTGGCGTGAGGTGCGCGTCGCTCGCGCTTTTCCGTTCTCCGACCCGGACCACTACATCGGCCTGCGGGACGGGAATGACAGGGACATCGGCCTGATTTTGGACGTTCGGGAGTTGGACGCTGCGTCGCGGCGGTTGGTTGAAGGGGAACTTGCCCAGCGCTATTTCACGCCCCAGATCAGGCGTGTGCTGGCTGTCGAGGAGAACTCCGGCGTGGTGACGTGGGATGTGGAGACGGACCACGGCCTGCGCCACATCGTGGTCCGCAACCTGCGCGACAGCACTGCGCCGCTCGGCCCGAACCGCCTGCTGATGACCGACACCGACGGCAACCGCTACGAGTTCCCCGACGTGTCGGGTGTCGGCGCGAAGGCCTATCAGGTGCTGGCGAAGGTGCTGTAGACAAAGAAATGCCCCGCCTCTCATCGTGGAGAAGCGGGGTGCTCTGTTAGATCGACCGTCGGCCCGTGATGAACTGGAAAATAAACACGATGACCGCGATGACCAGGATGATGTGGATCAACCCGCCGCCGATGTGCATCAGCAGCCCGATCAGCCACAGCGCGACCAGAACCGCGCCGATGATGTAGAGAATGCTACCCATTTCGTTTCACCTCCTTGTGGTGACATATCACGTTGGACCCTGATGGTCCGTCAGAGAGTCGAGATCCGCCGTCCCGCGCAGCGTCAGCGTCTGCTGGGCCACGTCGGCGCTTTGCAGCGCGACCGGCGCCTTGAAGCGGGACAGGTCCACGACCGGGTTGATCCGGTCCAGCGCCTGGTTGACGAGGAAGACCGGGACCGGCAGGATGCTGAGCCGCGCCCGGTCGGCGATGAAGCTGACCGCGCTGCCGCCCGGAACGGTCGGGACTGCCGTGCCGGTCACGACGACGTGTGTATGAACCGGCCCGGCGGAGATCGGCAGATCGACCTGAAGATCGTTCTGCCGCAGCATCACGGCCAGGCCGGGATGGGCGCCCGACCGCGCCAGGTACGAGTCTAGATTAGCCTGACCCAGCGTGCCGACGAAATCCACGCGCCCGACGTGACTCAGCCGTTTGGCTTTGGTGTCGAATGACACGTCCTGCGCCGTGAAGTCAAGCCGGTCCAGCGTCACGTCCGGCGCGATCTGCACCTGCTGTCCTTCGACGCGGACGCGCCGGGCGCGGCCCCGCGTCAGCGCCGCCGCGTCGCCTTCCACCTGTACGTCATAGTGCTGCGCCGGGCCGAGCACTGTCGGCAGCGCGTCCGCGATCTTGTGCGCCGCGACCGTCTGGGGCGACAGTGACCCGCAGCCCGTGATGGCGACGAAGAATGTGGGGATTGTTATGGCGAGGAGCCGCCGTCTTGGGCGCTTAGGAAACGTCGCCATGGTACTCGGCGGCTCCGGGATCGTAAGTGTCCGGCACGACGACGCTGTCCTTGCCGATGGTCTGCACCAGGCCGAGCGGCAGGCGCGGCTTGCCGTGCAGGGCGTTGCTGAGCAGGCCGACGGAGAGCGTCAGCGCGGGGACCGTCAGCGCCTCGGTGTCTACCAGCACGTCGGCGACTCTCCCCAGCACGCTTCCCGACACGCTCAGCACCGGACGGCCACTTATAGACCGCGCTTCCAACTCGTCCGGGTCCGCCGACGTCGGATTGGCTTGCCCGAGCGCGTCCGCCGAGGCCACGGTCAGGGCGTCACCCCCCACGCTCCGCACCTGGCCCGCCGGCAGAAACCCGCGCTTGCTGAACAGGCCGCCCAGGTCTACCAGAAACCCCGTCACGCGGCCCGAGGCGGCATGGAAGACGACATCGTGGAAACGCCCCAGGCGCTCCCCGCCCGCCAGCGTCACCACCGCCAGTCCCGCCAATTCGCTGCCCGTCCGTGTCGGCATCGTGCCTCTTCCCCTGCCGCGTTTCTGCTCACATCCTACCCGCAGGCAGGCGGGCTGAAACCTACCGTCTCGGTTCGGGCGGGTGTGGAATGGGTACAAACCGGACACGCGGGAACACACCGCAGGACGAGAAGATCGAGGTTTATGATGGAAACGAAGGCAGTAAATAACGTCATCGCCGCGCTGGCGGCACTGGGCATCCTCGCGGCGGCGTCCGCCGCCCCGGCGGCCACGCCGAAGAAGCGCCACGCGCCACTGCACCACATCGCCACTCATCACCGCGCTCAGTACGTGCTCCGGCGCACGCCGTCGCAGAGCGTGGTGATCGTGGACCGGCGCCCGGTCGCCGCGCCGCGACAGGTCCCGGCCACGCCGGTCCCGCAGACGCCGGGCGACACGCCCGCGAACCAGCCGGTCGTGGAGGGCGGGTCCGGCGACACGCGGACCCCGATGACGCCCCCCGGCGTGGGCGGGACGGGCGTCCCCGGCGGCCCCGGCACGCAGCCCTAAGCGCCGGCGTCCTCGGCGAAGATGTCGGACAGCTCGCCGGCGATGGTCAGCCGCGCCAGCCGGATCTCGTACAGGTCTGCCAGGATCGCGGCCCCGACGAGAACAAGGCCGATGACGAGTGTGGCCGCGCTGACCACGCCGAGCCTTACCTCCCGCACGGCGACGATCACCGACAGCACCGTGCCGACGAACGTCAGCAGCGCCAGCGACAGCAGCGTGGACACCAGCCAGACGGCGACCACCCGCCGGTGGAACAGCCGAATCTGCGGCCTCAGCGTCGCGCGCCGGGCGGGCGACGTGTCGGCCCGGCGGTACTCCGCCGCCAGAGCGCGCAGGCGGTCCGAGATGTTGCCGTACTTGCCCGTGTAGCCGGACAGCAGGATAGCGACGGCGGAGATCAGCACGACCGGCGCGACGGCCACGCTGATGATGTTGGTGGCGTTAGGGGTGTGTGTGATGGGCGGCATGAGTCTTCTCAGTGGGTGATGGGGGGACACAGGCGCAGCACCGTCACCTCGGGCGGGCAGAAAAGACGCAGCGGCGGCCCCGTCATCCCCACGCCCCGTGAGGTATAGACGGGATGATGTGGACCATGCTGCATCCCCTCGGGATACTTCCGACCGTATTTCGGGCAGTGCAGCGGGCGGACGCCCGGCAGGCGGATCTGTCCCGCGTGTGAGTGGCCGGACAACTGGAGTGCGAATCCCGGCGGCGCCTCATCGGCAAAGTCCGGCTCATGCACCAGCAAAATCTTGCAGGCGCCTCGCGGTACGCCTTCGAGCGCCGCTGACGGGTCCTGCTTGCGCACGCAGCGGTCGTCCAACCCGACCACCCACACGCCGGGCGCGGGAAGGAGTGCAACCGACTCGTTGCGCAGGACACGCATCCGCGACCGGGTCAACTCCCGCGCCACGATGTCCGCGCCGCCGCTCCACCAGTCGTGGTTCCCCAGTACGGCGAACACGCCGCCCGGCACCGCCGTCAGCGGCGCGAGGGCTTCCGCCGCCGGCGCGGCCCAGCGGCGCGGCTTGTAGGTGATGTAATCGCCCGTCAGAAACACCACGTCCGGTTTTCGCGCCAGCAGCAGGGCGACCGCCCGCCGCGTCCGCTCAATGGCCCGATGGCCGTCGCAGTGCAGGTCGCTGAGCTGCCCGACTCGCAAACTGGGCGTTCCCGCCGGCCAGTCCGCCAGCGGCACGTCCCGCTCCGTCACCGTGAGGTCGTCGGCGTCCGCCCCTCGGTCGAGGCCGACCGCGCCGCCCACGGCGATCAAGCCTACCGTCCATCGCAGAAACCGACGTCGAGAAGAGTTCATCCCGCCCCCTACAGCGTGCGCACGACGAGCAGACTCTGCAGCTCGGCGGCGGCCTCGACGTCGTCGGGACGGGCGACCAGAATCTCCCGCGTCTCGCCGGGCCGCAGGTGGAAGAAGTTGTCTTCAACGTCCAGAAAAACATTGTCACGGCGGCGGAGCCAGACATAAGGCGCGAACCGCCGGGCCGAGAGCACAATGGCGAGCGTCGCGGCGTCACGCGGCAGGACGGACGCGCTCAGGCCGGGCGTGGACAGGCGCAGGTCTTTCGGCTCGGCCAGCAGCAGCAGGTTCTCGACCGGGCGGCCCGCCGTGCCGGGCTGGAACCGGGCATGGACGTACACCTCGCGCTCCCGGCCTATCGCGTGTTCGAGCGCGAACGTCGCCACGGCCTCCGCGCCGTTGGGGCCGACACGGACCTCCTGCGTCGTCTCAGAGATAGGCGCGGCTTCCTCGAAGGAGCCGAGAGTCAGGGTCAGCGTCCCCGCGACGGGGTGCAGGTGGTCGTTGACCAGATGGGCCGTGACGGTCGCGCCGTCGCGCGCCAGCGACAGCAGCACGGGGGCGTAGAATTTGCGGGCCGCGAACAGGGCCGCCTTCGGCTCGCCCAGGTAATCGACGACCGCCCAGGACTGCACGGGCCAGCAGTCGTTGAGCTGCCAGAACAGCGTCCCCCAGCAGTGGCCCTTGCGCCGGCGATAGTGTTCCACGCCGAACTTCAAGGCCTCGGCCTGGTTGATCTGGCTGTAGTAGACCAGGTCTTCCAGGCTCTGCGGGTCCGGGTAGTGCAGGCCGATGTAGCCGAGATAGGTGTTGTAGCCCTTGCGCGTCTTGTCGTGCCAGCGGACGGCGGGCGAGTGTGGGTGTTTGTCCGCGTCTTCCAGCACCGTGTCCCAGGCCGCCAGTCCGCAGGACGACGCGAAGCCGAACTCGGAGCAGAAGCGGCTGTCGTTCTCGGGGTAATGGGTCCAGTCGCCGCGCCCGTGCCAGACGTCCCAGTTGTGGCAGTCGCCGTGGGTGGCCGAGTTGGGGTCGTCGCCGCCGAACGGGGACGAGGGCCAGTAGGGGGTTTGCGGGTCTTCGGCGGCGACCACGGCGGGCAGGACATCGAAGTAGAGCTTCTCGCCCACGAACCGCGACGGCCTGGCGTCGTGCCAGTTGGAGAAGTACATCATCGCGTTCTCGTTGTTGCCGCACCAGAGCGCCAGACACGGATGGTTGCGGATGCGTCGGACGGCGGCAGTGGCTTCCACACGAGCGGCGTCGGCGTACTCGCCCATGTCCGGGTAGTAGGCGCAGGCGTAGGGGAAATCCTGCCAGACAAGCAGACCGTAGGCGTCGCAGAGTTCATAAAAGTGTTCCGACTCGTACAACCCGCCGCCCCAGATGCGGAGCATATTAAAGCCCGCGTCGCAGGCCTGGGCGATCTGGGCGCTCAGTTCCTCACGGGTGATCGTCGCCGGGAACGAGTCGTTGGGAATCCAGTTCGCTCCCTTGATGAACAGGTCGTGGCCGTTGACGCGGAACTTGAAGCCCTCGCCCTGCCCGTCGGAGTCCGGCTCGCGGACGAGTTCGATTGTGCGTAGACCGATTTTGGCGATGCGGGCGTCGATCTCGGTCTCGGCGGCGAGCGACAGGATCAACGTGTACAGCGGCGGGTGTTCGTCCTCGGACCGCGTGCTCTGGTTCAGGCCGACAGTGTTCCAGCGGCGCGGCGCGTCGACCGTCAGCTTCGCCGTGGCGCGGGCGCGGCCCGGTCCGTCGGGGACGGCAACTGTGACGGGTTCCGGCAGCGCGTCGCGGTAGTCGCCCCCGTCCAGGGAGCCGACGCGGGGCAGCCCGACGGTCAGCGTGAGCGGGGCGTGGGCGGCGTGCGGGGCGCGCTCGATCTCCGCCGTCACCGTGACCACAGCCGTGTCGTCGTCCGTGAACGCCACGTCGTACTGCCAATCCAGAAGCCGGGCCGTCGGCACGGACACCAGCTCGACAGGGCGCCACAGGCCGCAGCCGAGCAGGACGGGACCCCAGTCCCAGCCGTACATGTACTGGGCCTTGCGGACGGTGGAGCGCGGGCCGAACGAGTCCCAGTGGAGCGGAATCGGGTCCGGCCCCTCGTTCCACGCCTTCTGCCGCTCCAGCCCGACCCGCTCGGCGGCGCGGAACGTCACACGCAGCGTGTTCAGGCCGGCGTCGCCCTCGCCCGCCTTGAAACGCCCGCCGACGGGAAACTCGTGCGGGATGTACATGTTGTCCGTCCGGCCCAGCGCCGCGCCGTTCAGCTCGATCTCGGCGACGGTGTCCAGCCCGTGGAAGACCAGAAAGGCGTTCACGGGCGCGGGGTCTTCGACGTGGAACGTTGTCTCGTAGACCCAGTCGCTGTCGTCCACCCAGGCCACGTCGCGCTCGTGCATCTGCGCGAACGGGTCGGGGATGACGCCCGCGCGCATCAGGTCGAGGTGGACGTGGCCCGGCACCTGCGCCGGGAGCCAGGGGAGCTGGTTGTGGACGGGGGTGCCGGCGTGCGGCACCTCGCGCACGCGCCAGCCGTCACTGAGGGTCCGTCGGGTTGTCTGCATTCATGTCCTCTGTCGTTGAGTTGGATTGAACAGTCGGCCGTGTCAGGCCCTGGAAGGGCCGGATAC
>CAXUCQ010000109.1:0-8545 GCA_964249295.1 uncultured Armatimonadales bacterium
CACGGCGACCAGGCGCTCGACGGCGTCCGCAATCTGTGACTCGTAAGACATGAATCCGCCCCCTCCGCCGTCACGCGAACACGCGCTCGCCGGCCAGCCATCGTTCCCCGACGTCCGGCACTTCCAATGCTGTCCTCAGCGCCGAGACCAGTTCGACATGATCGCCGTCCAACCCTGCCGCCGCCAGGCCCGCGCTCAGGCCGTGGGCCGTGCCGTTTGTGATGTCCTGCTGCGGCTTGTACATCGGGACCATCATCTCGGACGGCCCACGCTCGTACTCCTCACAGTGTTTGACGTCGAGGGAGTTGTGGCTCCGGCAGACGAAGGGCCGGACGGGATGGACGGAGCAGGAGTTGTCACGGAGCAGAGGACAGGGCAGGTGCAGGCGTATGTGCTGGTGCCACGAAAGGCCGCGCGTGCGCCGCTCGATGCGGGCCAGGCGCTCCTGGAGTTCGGCCATCTCGTCGTCGGACAACCGCGCGCGCAGAAAGGCGGCGATGTGCAGCGCCTCGGGCGGCGTCGCCGCCACGCGCATCGTGCAGCACCAGGAGCAGCCCTTGTCGCACTGGATGGGGCGCGAGGGCGGGGCCAGGGTTTTGGCGCGCTCCGTCGCCCGCTCACACGCAGCGGCGGCATGTTCCAGCGTCTCGAAGACCTCGGCGAGCGTCGGCTGAACCGCCAGCGACTCGCCTACCAGGCGCTCGATCGCTTGTGCGAACTGGGTTTCATAGGACACGCTTTCTCTCCCATTCTGCGGCGGATAATGTGCCGGGAGAGCCGACCGCCATCAATACTTCCGTGGCAGTTGCCCGGTCTGCTGCCGCCAGGCCGCGACGAGGCGGTCTTCGTAATCCTCCTGGTCGCTGTCGGCGATCCGGCCTTTCTCTTCCAGCCAGGAGGCCGTGCGCCGGACGCCCTCTTTGAACGGAACCGTCTGGCCGGCATACGCCGTGTCCCGCTTGATCTTGCCATTGTCGAAGATCGACGGCCACTCGAAGATCTCGTAGGCGCTGTTGGCCCACTCCGGGGCCACTTCGCGCAGCGTGTCCGTCGGGATGTGGACGGGGACAAACGTGCCGCCGACCACCTCGGCGACCTGCGCGTGGTAGGTGTTCCACGTCATCCACTCGTCGCCGGTGATGTTGTACGCCCCGCCCAGACACTTGTCGTTGCCCATGACGCCGACGAAACCTCGAGCGACGTCATCGACGTGGCACGACGCCCACAGGCTGTTGCCGTCGCCCGGCACGATGACCGGCTTGCCTTTGCGGAGGCGGTCGATGAACTGGTCCATGTAGGCGTAGGAGCCGAAGCTGCGGATGACGCCGCCGCCCTCGCCATATGAGTGCGACGGGCGCATGATCGTGGCCGGGAATGATTGAGAGTCGAACGCATCGAGCAGCAGTCGCTCGCACGCGGCTTTGTTCTTGCCGTAGCTGCCGAGGGAGTGATACGGCTCCGTCTCGGTCGTCGGAATCTGCGTCACCGGCCCCGAATAGACGCAGACAGTCGAGCAGTGGACGAACTGGCCGCACCGTCCCTCAAATGCCCGGACCGCGGACGCCGTGTCTTCCGGGTGGAACGCCACCATGTCCACGACCACGTCATACGACTTGTCCGCGAACGCCGCCTCGAACGCCGCGTAGTCCTTGCGGTCGCCTTGGAGGACCTCCGCGCCGTCCGGCAGGCGATTCTCGGACTGGCCGCGATTGAAGAGCGTCACACGGTCGCCGCGTTCCAGCAACTGCCGGGCGATGGCCGTCGAGATCAAGCCGGTGCCGCCAATGAATAAAACATGCATGGGAGGATTGTACCCGCTGGCGTCATCGCTGTCCAGGGGCTTCGGCCCACGGCGGCGGGGCGCCTAACGCAGCGGGGGGACCGCGTCCGGGCGGGCGAAGAGATAGCCCTGCACGAGATCGACGCCGTGGGCGCGCACCCAGGCAAGTTCTTCGGGCGTCTCAATGCCTTCGGCCACGCTGCAGATGCCTAGACCCTGCAGCGCCTCCAAGAGCTTGCCCGTGAGCAGGGCGCGGGCGGGGTCGGCGTGGACGCCGCGCGTCAGCCCCATGTCCAGTTTGGCGTAGTCCGGGCGGAGCGCGAGCAGGATCTCCAGGGACGAGTACCCGGTCCCCACGTCGTCGAGCGCCACCCCGAAACCATGGTCATGGTAGTAGTCGACGATGCGCCGCAGGTGGGGCGTCTCGGGCAGGCGGTCCCCCTCGATGATCTCGAACACGACCTGATCGCGGCGCAGGCCCGCTTCATCGACCTGCCGGACCGTGCTGTCCAGACAGGACTTCGGGTTGTAGATGGCGTTGGGCGAGAAATTGACAAAGACCTTCTGTGAGACGCGCTGCGCTTCCGCCGCCAGCAGCGACGAGCGCCGGGCCGCCAGGTCCAGTTGGAACAGGAGTCCGGCCCTGCGCGCCATCTCCAGCATCTCCAGCGGCGGGACGGGCCTCCCGTCCGCCTCAGCGCGCAGGAGGCACTCGTAGCCGTGAACTTCGTAAGCGTCGCCCGTCTCTGCCGGGCGCAGGATCGGCTGGAAGACCGAGCGCAGGCGCTTCTGGCGGAGGATGTCCAGCAGCCACGCGGCGCGCGCCTTGGCCGCGAAGCGCGGCAGCGCGTCGATCTCGTAGTAGTCGGTCGCCACGGTCAGTTGTCCGTCGGCCTGAAAGATCGCCTTCGTGTCCCGCTGCTCGACCGACGAGAGCCGGTCCATGATCGGCGACAGCAGGGGGGCCAGGCTGCCCGAGGGGACGCGGATGCTGAGGGTGCCGTTGTGCTCGCTGTGCTCCCAGGAAGTCGTCGTCAGGTACGACAGCACCTTGCCCAGCGAGTAGGTGTGTGGGAGGCGCAGTGAGACGGTCCCCGGCCCGCGCAACGGCTTCGGCAGCACCTCGCAGTGCTGACAGCCGGGTGTACCGACAAGCACGTCTTCCTCGTTGGGCAGGATGATCCCATGCGCCGTCCCTTCCATCGCGGCCGCTTTGTCACGCTCCGGCGCGTCGGCGGCGGGCGGCGGGCCGTTGTGGAATACGATCTGCTCGGCGGAGGACGTGCTAGGAGTGTCTGGCGTCGGCATGATGGAGACTCGGTTGTTTTGCGGCGTGCCGTGACCTCAGTGCGCCACCCACACGCCTGTCTTTACTATACCTGCCCAGAGGCCTTTTGTTATCCACTTTTTTCACACACGCCACCCGCTATCGTGAGAAAGGCCGACGGTCCGTTGTCATCTCTGTCAGGAGAGGCGCCGGCTGTGCGACCAGCGGGCGACCTTGACGGCGACATCGGTCGTCAGCGTGCCGAGGGGGATCTCCAACAAGCCGCCCCGGGCCAGGACCAAGCGCGAGTGGACGACCTTCCCCTCGCTCGTGTCCCAGGTCTCGACTCGGTACGTGCCGGCCTTGAGGCCCGGAACGGTGACCGTCGCGGCCTCGATGGGCGTCACGCCCGCCGGCGCGAAAGTCATGTTGCGCCAGTTGGCGTCCCGGTTGTAGGCATAGAAGTGGGCGCTGCCCGATCGGACGTCTTTCTGGCCGATGACGATGAGGCGTGGGTCGCTGACTCCGGCCTCGATGTGGCGATAGCCGCCGCTGTCGAAAGGCACGCCCTGGAGGAAACGCTGGTAAGCCGCCGCGTATTTGTAAAACCCGTGCCCCATCGCCCACCCGCCGGCGTTGGTGTACAGGAAGACGCTGCACCCGGACGGATTCAGATGCGCCCAGCAGAACTGACGCATGTAAACGCCGTCCGTGTCGCTCTGGATGCCGGTGTCATAGCCCGTGGGCGTCACCAGGTCCGTCTCGCCGATGGTCAGCGGCTTCCCGATCGAAGGGTCGCCCGAGTACGAGGTGTATGCCAGGCCCAGATACTGCGCGAAAGCCGCCGTGTCCTGGTCCGTCCTCGGCTCGTTGAACGGGTAGTACGCCCACGTCCGTCCCGTGGGCGCGGTCACTCGGATGCCGGCGTAGTCTACGGAGCCGCCGGATAGCGTCGCGCAGTTGACGACGAGGCGGGCCTGGCGGTAATCCCCGTCCGCGACTCGGAACGTGCCGACGCGGTGCTGCCAGTCGAGGCCTGGCGGCAGCGCCGGCGCCGTCGGCCCGCCGTCGCTGCCGGGGATGTTGACGTTATTGATCGTGCCGTCGTTGTTGGAGAAGAACCCCATGTCCGGGCCGCGGTTGAACCAGTTCATGCGGGCCGAGGCGTCCGCCCGCACGTCGTACTCGATCTTCCACGTGCCTGCGCCCCGGAGCCGGTCCATCGGCACCTCCAGCACCTGCGACTGGCCCGCGCGGGTGGCGTCGTCGATGTGCAGCCTGCCCAGGCCGCCCGGCCCGCCCGTCTCGAGGCGCACGAAACCGGAGCCGCCCGGCAGATACGCCACGCCTTCCGCCGGGTAGGTGTGTACGTCCGCATAGTCCATGTCCGTGTTGGCTGGGTCGTCCCAGAAGACGGCGTTGTAGCTGGAGCCGCCGCTGTTCTGATAGAACGACGTCGAGCAGAGGCGGCGGCCATGCGCCTGGTAGGAGTGTATGGCGCGGGCGAAGTTCCGGGCGGCGGCCCAGGACCCGGCGCCCGATCCGAAATCGCTCTCGTTGCAGAACTCGTACTGGGCGACGGCGGTCGAGTACCCCCAGCGGGCCGCGAGGTAGCGCGCGTAGTACTGGTGCCAGCGGCGGACCGGCGTATCGGCGTCGGGGTCCGTGGAGTTGCTGTAGAAGTTCGCGGGGGAGTGCGGCGACGGCAGGGCGTCGGAGCCGACGTCGCAGAACATGTCTTCGTCGTTCTCCAGGCAGGTCAGGCGGACGCAATGCCCCCGCGCGTCGGCGTAGTCCAGGAACTCGTCCAGCAGCCAGGACTGCTTGAGGTTGTACTGGACGTGGCGCTCGAAGTCTCCGACCTCGTAGACGTCCAGCCCGGTCGCGTCTTCCGTCACCTGGACGTCGTCGATGAGCACGTGGCCGTCGCCCTTGCCCTCGATCTTGAAGGCGCCCCGGTAGTCGGTGCCGTTCTGCGGGTCGTGCGCGGGCAGCGCGAAGGCGTGCCGCTCCCAGACCGGCCCTTCGACCAGGATGCTGTAGTTCTGTGTGTTGGCGTAGGTGTAAGAGTCCTGCGTCACGACCCGCACCGCCGCCGGGGTCCCGTTCGGGTCCTTCAGTTTGGCCCAGAAAGAAAACGTGTAGGCCGTGTCCGGCTTCAGCGAGAGTTCGGCGGAGTCCAGCCCCCCGTCCCCCGGCAGGTCGAAGGCGTACCGGCCCGAGTGCGTGTCGGCGCCGGTCAGCCCGCTGCCCGTGCCGAAATAACTCAGGTAGCGGCCCGCAGTGGAGTTGGACCATCCGCCGACGATCTCCTGCCCGCTGCGGCTGCCGATCCACAGGCGCAGGAACGCCCGCGCCCCCGTGGCCGAGATCGAATCGACCGCCCCCTTCATCTCGGCCCAGTCCTTGGGGAAGATGTTCTGGCCGATAAGATCACAGGGGCTGCCGTTGTCGAAGGCGAAGTACCGGCCGTCGGTGGGGGAGACGCGCAGAAAGCCGCGCCTCTCCGACGAGGCGCAGAAGAACAGGAACGCCTCCGCCGCCGGCGTGACGCTCTGCCCGCCCGCGTCGGTGACGCGGATGCGGACCTGCCAGGCGCCGATCCTGGTCGGGGCAAAGCGCAGCATCCAGACGTCGGGGCCGGTCGCCACCAACGTTTCGGTGTTGTTGAAGAACCCGGCCGGCAGCGGGGTCGAGCGGTACGGCCGGTAGAGAAAGCAGGGGTGGGTCAGGGCCTCGGACCAATCTTTCTGGCCGGGCGGCAGCAGCAGGGCGTCCACGGAGACGCCCTGAGTCGCGTCTTCCTTGGTGTTGAGATTCCCGGTCCAGGCGGCGGGCCTGGGGTCATAAGGTATCTGGAGGTTCGTCGCCCCCGTGACGACATCAAACGTCAGTTCCAGCTTCTCGAAGCGTCCCACCGTCCGTCTGTCGGAGCCGGCATGGACCGATCCGACGCGGGGTGCGCCGATCGGCCCCGGCGCCGTCTGCGCCCTGGCACGGGTGAGTACGACCCCCCCCGCCGTCGCCACGCCGAGCTTCAAAAAATCACGCCGGTTCATTGGGATTGCCTCTTCGTGTCCGTCAGACGCGCCGCTGGTGCTATTTTACCATGATTGGCAAGTCGCGGGCCGTTCCACAGGTCACGATTACTGTAATCCTCCGCCCTGACTGTCTGCATCATGTCGTCGTTTCTCTACATGCGCTGGGCCTCCGCCCGCGTCCGTCGCCCCTCTTCGCTCACCGGTGAGAAGTTGATTTCCTGGTGTCTGGCTTCCCGGGCCGTGCGGACCCAGCGGATCACCTGGGCGGCAAGGGCAAGCCCTCGGGCAAGAACGGCAACGATCCAGGCGAGTATCTCGCGCCGCCGGACCCAGGCCCAGCGGAGCCGCAGCAGTGCGATCACGAAGGCAGGTCCCCAAACCGGGGCATAGACCAGGGCGTAAGCCCCGGCGGTCGCGCCTCGGGCCAGTTGATGGTTGATGCCGGTGCGCGCCGTCTGCGCCGCGCCCGTGAACCGCTGTGCCAGATTGACCGTGCGCGTCGTGTCGGGCAGGGGCATCGTCCCCGGCTCGAACAGCTCGACTGTGACTGTGCTGGCGACGGCCCACCGCTCCAGATCCAGCCGCCGCTGCGAGAGCAGGCTCTCATCGACGCCGGCCCGGAACAAGCGCTCCTGAAGGTACAGGATGTCGCTGCCGCGCATCCGGCGGTTGCCCCGAAGCATGCCACTCAACCACCCCTCGTGCTGCTGCAGGCGCTCGCCGCGCCAACTCTTCATACTGCGAGATGTTGTCCGTCGTCTGCACATTCTCCGTGTACAGCCTGCCGACGCTCCCGATGGCCGGGAGCAGCGCCGGCAGGCGGTCCGCGCTCACCCGCAGGTGCATCCAGCGGTATGTGCGTCCCTTCGGGTCGGCGGTCGTTTTGGCGTCCATCAGCTCCGCGCCCTGGCCAGTGCCGTTCCCAGCACCCGCCGCCGCGCCCCGTCGTAGTCCGGGACTTTCAGGACGACCGTCCCCGTCCGTGCCAGCAGTTGGCTGCTCAGACTCGGCGCCGGGGTCGCCCGCTGCCCGTGCGCCCGGCTCAGCATCGCCAGGCAGAGCAGAACAGTCCCCGTCCCCCATCAGAACTCCGCGCGTCTCATGGCTTTTCCTCCGGTTCGTCGTTGCTGGGGCGTTAGATCCACCGAGGAAAACGCGCCTTCAGAAATTTCGCGTTCCCCTTGACTTGCCATATTTAGTGTGATACAATAGCCGCACGCACAAGATGTAGGAAGGTCGCCCTCCAGGAAGCCGCCGAAATGAGATGCCCCTACTGCGGCCATGATGATGACGCCGTGCTCGACTCCCGCCCGCTGCGCGACGGCGAAGCCATCAAGCGCCGCCGGGAGTGCAAGCACTGTGGGCGCCGCTTCACCACCTTCGAGACCATTGAGGAGATGCAGCTCACGGTCGTCAAGAAGCCGGACCGGGACGGGCAGATGCGCCGCGAGCCGTTCGACCGCAACAAGCTGCTGCGCTCCCTGCGCGTCGCCAGCCAGAAGCGCCCCGTCTCGGAAGAGGCGCTGGAGCGCGTGACCGAAGACATCGAGCGGACGCTGACCAACCGCCTGGACAAAGAAGTCCCCTCCTCGGACGTAGGTGAGATGGTGATGGAGCATCTGCGCCGCCTGGACCAGATCGCCTATGTCCGCTTCGCCTCCGTCTACCGCCAGTTCGAAGACGCCACCCAGTTCCGCGACATCGTCAACCTGCTCAAGAAGCAGGGCAGTCGCGGCAAAAAAGAATGACCCCTTCACGGCCTCATGATGCCTGACTGGCATAGGCCGCCGACCGAACGGGTATTCGTATCGTAGATCGACAAGGAGAGACAGAGCAACATGCCAGACCGTACCACAAGCGGCAGAAAGCGCGGCGAACCCGCCACCCTGAACCTGATGGGCGACGACGAGGCGCCCGCGACGCCGTCCGCTCCGAGAGCCAGGCCGATTTCCTCGGCGCCTGCGGCCGTCATCAGCCCGGACACTGCACTGTTCGACGGCGACGACGTGGACCTGAACGCCCGGCATCCGTCCGACGTGCCGATCGACGGCTTTCCCGCCCCGTCGCAGATCGCGCCGGTCGCCGAAGCCCTCGACGACCCGTTCGCCGAGGAAGACCCGTTCGCCGCCCCGGTCATGGCCCGGATGCTGGCCGACGAGCCGGCGCCAATTCTCAGCCCACTGCGCGCCGCCCGTGAGGACCTGATGGCGCCGCCCGTCGCCGCCGCGCCGAGCATGGAAGAGATGGACTTCGTCTTTGCGTGCTCCGCCGCTGTCGGAGACGCGCCCTCCGCCCTGTTGGAGGACGAGTCTGTTCCCGTCCTGGATGCCGCCGCGCCTGTTGCCGAGATCATCGCTGAACCTGCCGCCGGAATCGTTACACAAGAGGAGTCACTTATGGCCGCCGAGACCGTCGCCGCACCGCCCCCCCCGCCAAGGCCAACGGCAAGGCCACGAA
>CAXUCQ010000110.1:0-1482 GCA_964249295.1 uncultured Armatimonadales bacterium
ACCCTGCGACGCCGCTGACCCTCAACATCGGCCTCGCGGCGCACGATGCCGCGGCGCTCGACGCGCTCATCGCCGCCGCCAGCGACCCAGCCAGTCCGTCCTACGGCCACTACCTGACCCCCACCCAATTCGCGGCGGGGTACGGGCCGTCCCCGGCCACCTACAGCCGCGTGATCGCCTTCGCGCAGTCCCAGGGCCTGACCATCGACCACACGTTCTCCAACCGCGTCGTCCTGGACGTGTCCGGCACGGCGGCGCAGGTGGAGCGCGCCTTCGGCGTCGGCCTGAACCTCTACAAATCGGTCCCGGATGGCCGCCTGTTCTACGCCCCGACCAACAACCCCGTCCTGCCCGCCTCACTCGTCGGGGTGATTCACGGCGTCGTCGGCTTGGACAACGCCAACCTCCGACGCCCGCACAACCGTCAGGCCGTTCAAGCGAGTCCTTTCACCATTCCGGGGACCGCTCCCTACGTCCTGCCGCGCGAACAGGGTTCCGGTCCTTTCGGGGGCCTGACGCCTCTGGACATTCAGACCGCTTACAACTTGACCGGTGTGGCTGAGAACGGGACCGGGGAAACTCTCGGCCTGTACGAACTGGATGGCTACGACCCGCGCGACATCGCGGCGTATGAGACATATTTCGGCCTGCCCACTGTCCCTCTGGAGAACGACTACGTCGACGGCTATAACGGCGAGTTGAGCCAGTTCCCCGGCGATGGCGGACAGGGCGAGGTCACGCTTGACATTGAGCTGCAGATGGCCCTCGCGCCGCAGGTGGGCAAAATCATCGTCTACGAGGCGCAGAACGACAACCGCACTGCCCTCGACTGTTACACACAGATCGCGACGGAAGATCGGGCAAACGAGATCAGCACATCCTGGGGGCTGCCCGAACTGGATAACGACGCGACATCGCGTGACGCCGAGAACGCGGACTTCCAGCAGATGGCCGCTCAGGGGCAGTCGATCTTCGCCGCCGCCGGCGACAGCGGCGCCTTCGACGACGGCGTTGATCGAAGCGTGGATGATCCTGCCTCGCAGCCATTCATGGTTGGTGTCGGCGGCACCTCCCTCACGACCAACGGTCCTGGAGGCGCTTATCAGTCCGAAACAACCTGGAATGAGATTAACTCGCGTGGGGCGGGCGGCGGCGGCGGCATCAGCAGTGTCTGGCCGATTCCCGCGTTCCAACAAGGCGTCGCCGGCTCCACGGCCTCGCTGGGTTCGACGACCATGCGGAACGTCCCCGACGTGTCCCTCGACGCCGACCCGGACGCCAGCGGCTATTCTTTCTACGTTGGGGGACAGTGGAACGTTACTGGCGGAACTTCCTGCGCCGCCCCGCTGTGGGCCGCGTTCACGTCACTCGTCAACCAGCGGCGGGTCGTACACGGATTGAGCCGCCTCGGCTTCGCCGACCCATCTCTCTACACCGTCGCCCAATCTGCAAACGCCGGGAACGACTTCCACGACATCGCTG
>CAXUCQ010000110.1:1493-8524 GCA_964249295.1 uncultured Armatimonadales bacterium
CACCAACGGGTACTATCCCGCTGTTCCGGGCTACGACGATGCGACGGGCATCGGCAGCTTCAACGGGGCCAACCTGCTCACCGACCTGAGCGCGCCGCCCACGGCCCTGCCGCCGACTGCGCTGCAGGCGCAGGATGGGGCCACCCAGATCAGCCTGACCTGGACCGCCAGCAGCGGCGCCACGAGCTACAACCTTTATCGGGGGACGGCGACCGGGGGCGAGGCTCTGTATCAGAGCGGGCTGACCACCCCGAGCTACACAGACACGGCTGTCACCGTCGGGACGACCTACTACTACATCGTGACCGCTGTCAACAGCGCGGGCGAGAGCGCCCCGTCCAATGAGGCGCGCGGGGTGGCACAGCCCGTGACACAACTTCTCACCACCAACGCGGGCTTTGAAAACGCGAATCACCAACTGGGCTGGACGACGACGGCCGACGTCATCAACGCCTCGCCCCTGGAGCCTGCCCACGCCGGCAACTGGAAGGCATGGCTGGACGGCTATGGCGTGTCTCACACGGACACGCTCTCACCGAACATCGTCATCCCGGCGACGGTGAACCACGGACTGCTGAGCTTCTCCCTGCACATCGACACCGCCGAACGGACACAGACGACGCCTTATGACACGCTCGTGGTGCAGGTGCAGGACCTGTCCGGCCATGTGCTCGGCGTCATCCCGGAAGCCTCCAACCTGGACGCCGCCCCCGGCTATGTCCAAGCCATCGCCGACCTCTCGCCCTTCCTGGGGCAGCAGCCCGTCAAGGTCGTCCTGGTCGGCAAGGAAGACTCGTCCCTGCAGACCTCGTTCGTCGCGGATGACTTCTCGCTCTCCGTCCAGTAGGACCACACACCGAAGGCCCGGCAGAGTCTCTGCCGGGCCTTCGGTGTTTCAGGGCGAGAAAAAGGGTTCGCGTCGCCCCACGCAACGGGATACTATTCGTCAGCGCCCCCGATGAACACGCACTGGAACATCCCGAACACGCCGCCGCCCCTGTCTGCGGGTGAGATCCATCTGTGGCGCGTCCCGCTCGACCTTGGCAACGCCGAGATCGCGCCGCTGCGGGCGCTGCTCAGTCCCGACGAACGACAGCGCGCCGAACGCTTCCGCAGGCCCCGAGATGCGCGCCGCTTCACCGCCGCGCGGGGCGCGCTACGCGCGCTGCTCGGCGCGACGCTTGGACAGGAACCGTCCGGCCTCGTCTTCGCCTACGGCCCCCAGGGCAAGCCCGCACTCTTGAATTCCTGCGGGGTGCCGGACCTGGCCTTCAACGTCTCCCACTCGGAAGGCCTCGGCCTGATCGCCCTCCGGCGGGGTGGACCCATCGGCGTCGACATCGAAGCCGTCCGCGACGACTTCGACTGGGAGGGGATCGCGGACCGCTTCTACGGCGACGCCGAGATCGCCTGGCTGCGCGCTCTACCGCCCTCCGAACAGCATCGGGGCTTTTTCACGCTCTGGACGCGCAAAGAGGCCTATATCAAGGCCTGCGGCGAGAGCTTGTGGCACGTCCTCAGCCGCCTCGACGTTTCCCGCTCCCCAGTGCGGGAGATCGGCACGGCTGACGGCCCGATCTCCTGGCACTTCCGGGACCTCGATCCCGGCGTGCGCTTCAAGGCCGCCGTCGCCGTTCAAGGCCCGCTGCCGCCCCTCCAAACCTGGCAATGGGTGCCGGAGCGCTAGCGTCTTGTCTCCCGCCAGCGGCGGCAAAGGTCTCGTGCGGCGTCAGGCCATTGGGGGAACAGGAATGTGAACCCGACACCCAGAAGACGACCCGGCACGACGCGCCTGCTCTTGAGGATCAACTCCGTTTCCGTACCGAGCGCGAGTGCGCCTGCTGCAAGCATCCAATCCGTGGCCGCCAGTCCGAAGCGTATCCCCCAGGCCTCGCGCAAGGCGCGCAGGAACTCGGCGTTGGTCAGAGGGCAGGGGGACGCGATGTTGACCGCCCCACCGATGTCGTCGCGCTCGATCAGCCACCGGACGGCCCGGACAAAGTCCTGCTCATGAATCCAGGAGATGTATTGCCGCCCGCTGCCTTGCCGTCCGCCGAGGCCATGGCGCACCAGCCCCAGCAGCGTGTCAAAGACGCCGCCCCGGTCGGCGCTCATCACCATCGCAGACCGCAGCGCGACCTTGCGGGTGAGCGGCGTTTCGGCTTCGTCAAGCGCCCTCTCCCACTGCGTCGCGACGTCGATGCTGAACCGCCATGTGTCCGGGACGTCCGGCTCGGCGCCTCCCAGGATTCCCGCCTCCTCATCATTGGGAGCGTCGTACCGATGGGCATAGATGGTGGCGGTACTCGCCTGGAGCCAGACGCGCGGCGGGCGGGCCGCGCCCCGAATCGCTTCGCCGACGACGCGGGTGGAGCGGACGCGCGAGTCGATGATCTCCTGCCGGTTGCGCGGCGTGTAGCGGCAGTTGACGCTGCGGCCCGCGAGGTTGATGACGGCATCGGCCCCGTCGAGTGTCCCCGCCCAGGTGCCGAGGGTTTCGGAATCCCACATGACGGTGCGCCAGGGGAAGCTGCCGGGACGGCGGCTGAGGACGATCACCTCATGCCCTTCCGCGTGGAACGCTCGCGCCAGCAGAGCGCCGACCTGTCCGCTTCCGCCTGGGATGACGATCTTCATGACGGTTCCTTTCTCCGGCGAGGCTTAAGCGTGAGCGTCCGGGGGGAACGCTCTCCGGCTCAGGGCCAAAGTGCGTATGCGGCTGAACAGGAACAGGTTGAAGAAGTGCATGGCGCCGAGGACGAGCAGCACGACACCCACCTTCCCAGCCAACGCCTCGATGCCCTGCCGCGCGTTGAGCACATCGTTGTCGATCTTCAGCGCGAGGCTGACGTAGCCCAGGTTGATCAGGTAAAAGCCGACGACGAGCAGGTGGTTCACCGAGTCGGCCATGGCCTCATTGCCGCCGAACACGTCCACCAGGAAGATGCGCCCGCTGCGGAACAGCGTTCGGGCGACCCAGACCGTCAGGCCGACGCTCAGCGCCAGATACAGCAGGTACGTTCCAACGATCGTCATGGTTCTGTTCTCCTGCGGGTATAATGAACACGTTCACTATGAACGTGTTCATTTTTACTATACCCAACGGATTGCCGAGAGTCAATGTGTTTTGTGAACATGTTCAAAAATTGTTTCTGAGGATTTCATGGACGCCACACGACTTGAAGAACTGACGCCCAAGGCGAGACAAACCCGCGAACACATCCTGGAAACGGCGCTCTCGCTCTTCGCGACGAAGGGCTACGGCGAGACGACGCTGCGCGACATCGCGGCCTCGGCGGAAGTCTCACTTGGGCTGACGTACCGCTACTTCGCGCGCAAAGAGGAACTGATCCTGGCGCTGTATCAACGTCTGGCGCAGGAATTGGCGGAGGAAGTGCCGGCCATGCCGGCGGCGACGCTGGCGCGGCGGTTCGCCACAACGCTCGGCTCCTGCCTGGATCGTTTGGCGCCACACCGGGAGGCGCTGGGGGCGCTGTTCAGCGTCGGGCTGGCGCCGGATTCCGAGATGGCGGTGCTCGGGGAGCGGGCAGCGGGGGTGCGGGACATCGTCTGGCACGTTTACTTGGATGTGGTGCAGGGGGCGACGGACCGACCCCGGCCCCGCCAGGAAGAGCAGATCACGACGGTTTTATACGCCGCGCATCTGCTGTGCGTCCTGTTCTGGCTGCAGGACCGGAGTCCTGGACAGGCGATGGCGCGCGAATTGGTAGCATTCACACAGGAGATGTTGAGCCGGCTGCGGCCCGTGCTGGCCCTGCCGCCTGTCGCGAGGCCGCTGGCGCGGCTGACGCGGCTGTTGGACCCGCTGTTCGGGCCGCGCCGGGGGGCGTCTACGGCCGCGGGCGGAACTGGAGCTGCGTGATGGCCGGATGGCTGGCCGCCGTGATCTCTAAGATTTCGCCGGCGTTGACCTCGTCGCTGATCATCCCGGCGCCGCTCTTATGATAAACGTGCTTCGGGGCTTCGATGGCGTGGGTGACGTGGTCGTCCGGCTCCGCGCCGAGCAGGAGCAGGATCGTGCCGATCTCGTCGCCTTTGGTCTCATAGGAGATGCCGACCAGGGGCAGTGCTTCGGCCTCGATCCGCGGGTCATCGCCCGCGCTGACCGTTTCAATGGTCACGAGGGCGCCGCCGTGCGTCCGGCTGAACTCTTCGAGATAAGCGTGCCACTCCTCGCGCGGGATGTCGTGTGTTGCCATGGTGGTCGGTTCCTTGTTTTGTGGTAAGAGGTTTAATGATACGAGTCAATGTCGGCTCAGGCGGGGCGGGTGATCGGTGGCGGCATCCCCAGAAGCAGAAGTACAGCGTCAACAGCGCCATGACCAACGGGCAGACATGGCTCGGTTTTATCTGGGTGGCGCGCAGGGTCTGTGGTCCTAGTCACGGCGTCGAAACTGCGGGAATCAGGGCGAGGCGCATTGCCGTCGCGGGCCGTCGTGCTGATGCGGTTTTAGTATAGCGACCGCGCGGCGGGAAGTCAAGAGGGCAGCAGAAAGGCCACGGACGGGTGTCCGTGGCCCAATGCTTCGACGGCTGCTCCTACCGAGCCAGCGTGTGCTTGCTCGACATCGTGGAGGAACCACGGCGGGTCGTCCCGCTGCTCCCAGCGCGATGGTAGCCGGCGGCCTCCGCCTGCGCGGCGGTGCGGAAGTAGACGCGGTTCTGCGGGGCGGGCAGGGCGCCCTTGTCGCCGGGCAGGTGGTAGACGTGCGAGTTCTTGTTGCCGACGACGCCCCCGGTGATGGCCGTCGTCATGCCGGGCCGCATCATGCCGCCGGACATCGGCCTTTGGCCCATCGTTCCCGGTTGGGCGGGATGGTGGAAGAGTCTGCCGAGGAGGCCGTGGTGTGCGGGCGGGGGAGGCGGCGGGGTCTGTGCCAGGGCCGGGACGGCGCAGGCGGCGAGGGCCGCAAGCGCGGCGATGTTGAAGACGAAGCGATGCATAGGAAACTCCTTTGTCGGGTCTGCTCCTAAGAGCGATTTCCGTCGCCCAGAAAGTTCCCGGCGTCCCGTCACCCGCTGAAACCGATCGCGTTGTCGAGCAGCCACAGGATCAGGACAAGCAGGAGCGAGGCGCTGCACAGCCCGACAAGCATCGCTCCCGCGAAAACAGGCCGGCGGTCTCGGAGCCGGACGACGAGGGCGAAGATCAGGCACGGCGCGCCGAGCCAGAACCCGTAGCCGTCCCACAGGATCGGCGCGTCGGAGCCGAGGCGGCCGAGATACCACGCGGCGAACACGACGGCGAGCGCGGCGGTCAACGCGAGTGCGCCGACGAAGCCGAGGAGGATGTCTAACCAAGCGTGTCGGGTGAGGCGGTACACGGCTCTATTTCGTCCCTTTCAGGTCGATCGGGCGTGATGCCGTCCCCAGCATCGTCGCGGCCCAGCAAATTCGGGCCTACCTGGCCGACATGGATGCGAACACGGCCAACGTTTTCATCAGCAACGGCACCGCCGTCCAGGCCGTCAAAGACCAGTACGAGCGTGACCGCCATGTCGTCGATGACCGTCTGATCGCGGCGGCCCAGAACATCACCTACGGCGAGGCCGAGCGCAGACCGATCGTCGCCCTCACCGGAGGCTGGCCCTACGGCATCAAATACCTGCGCGCGGCGTCACAACTGATGCACTCGGAACTGATCCCCGACGCCGACACGCTCACCAGGTCAACTTCGGTCACTTAAACCGGGCCTACGCCGCCGCCCGCGCGTCCGCTGCCGGCGCGCAGGTCGTCCTGCTCGCGTCGGGCATCGTCATACTGGCGATACTCATGGCGATGCTGGCGATACTCATGGCGATCCAGGCGTATCTGATGTGGCGCACCCGGCGCGTCATCAACCTCCCCATCGTCCTTTCGAGAACGCGCAGACTGTGGCCGCCGGCCTGCGCGTCCCGCGCGCCATCGGGGACTTCCTCATGCTCGACATCCTGCGCCGGAGCGGCGGCACGGCGGTCACGGTCTCGGACCCCGACATGATGGCCGACGCCAACGCACTCGGAGCCGCGACGGGCGTCTGCGCCGCGCCCGAAGGCGGCGCGTGCCTGAGCGCGTTCCGGCGTCTGCGGGCGGATGGCTCTGGATCGGGCCGAACGAAACGGCGGTCCTGTTCAACACCGGGACCGGGGTGAAGTATAGGGAGGCATTCTCGGCGCATTGGAAGACCATGATTCTAAAAGACGACGGCTTCACCGAATCGCTTTAAGCCAGCGGATGTTGATGAGCGGCACCCAATAACGGCTCCGCTCCGTATCCGCGTATTGCAGCAGCGCCATGCCGACGTCCACGGCCAGCACCGTCGCCCGGTCTGCCGGGGCCGGCAGGTCGCGGACGGAGGCTTCCACCGTGCTGCCGAGCAGGGACTGCGCATCGAAGTTTTGCTCGGCGGCCCGGTCTTTTTCCATCAGCGCGCGGATGCGCTCCGTCCGCCGCGCGTCTTCCCAATCCGGTTCCGACATGGTGACTCTCCTTCAGTGGCCGTCGAGAAGCCGTCGCGCCGCGGCGCGGCTGCCGAACGCGAGCCGGACGTGGTCGGCGGGGGGCAGGTCGCAGGGCTGTGCCGCATACTGTGTCAGCCGGTCTCCGATGAGCAGGGCGGTGGCGGGCGGCAAGTAGTATTCGATGCCCTCGGCGGCCAGCTCGTTGGAGAACAGCACGGCTTTGTTGGGGCCGTGCGCACCCGCGAGGGTGCGGAACTCCTTCTCCATGCGCCCCGGAGCGCCGTCTTCCACCTCGGCGTCGGTGAACGCGATCTTATACCAGGACATTGGCCACTCCGGTCGAACAGGGCAGCCGCGCCTCCATCTGGACACCCACCCGGCCTTGGTAAATAGGGTTACTTTGCGTCAGGCGCATCATAGGTTAAGTAGGTCTCAGGGAACAGGAGAGGCATCTCGCCTGGCTCTCGGGTGTGGCCGTAGCTCCCCGCCCCGGTGAAGGCCGCCCCGTCCAGGGTCGCCCCCCGGAACGCGGCAGCAGCGGGGGCCGCGCCCCTGAGGTCCGCCCCCGGC
>CAXUCQ010000111.1:0-4241 GCA_964249295.1 uncultured Armatimonadales bacterium
GCTCCATCAGGGGCCGGATGACTTTCCAGTCGGCGGCGTCCCAGCCCACGAGCAGGACTTTGGGGCGGGCGGCGGCGTGTGCCGCCGGGTCGGGCGGGGTTTGTGTCATGGAAGGGCTTTGCTGCATGATTTCTGTCAATTGCGTTGTTTTCTATGCCGTACCCTGCATTGGCAGACCCGGCGGGCTTGAGAGCCTGGTACGCCACTGATGCAGCAGCACCTTGCGAAAGTGGGCGTGGGCATGGAAAAGTCCCTCCCAGGCTGTTGCGTGCCGAGGAGGGACTGCGGCGCAAGCGGAGCTGGGCCTGCTGATACCCGTTGGGGTTTCTCTTAGGCTCGCAAGTCCTTCATGCGGCGCACGCCTGCCGCCCCTAGCGTCAGGGCGCTCAGCACCGCCAATGCCAGCGCGGGCGACGGTTCCGGGGCCGAGGACGGCTCCATCGTCGCGCCCGTCGGCAGCATTTGGCCCGACAGGTCGTAGGCGTAAGACGCAATGTTGACGTTCATGCCGTTGTACGTGTCGTCGGTCAGGATGACGTTGACCCAGCCATAGTCAAGCTGGTTGTTGTTCGTCGTGTCCTGGAACTCGAACGCGATGTAGCCTTTGTCACCCTTGGAGTAGCCGAGGTGGTAGTTATTACTGGCAGTGTTGGCAACGATGTTGCCGGCGGGTGAGACACTTCCCGGAACACTGCTGAACTTGACGCCTTTGGGGGAAAACACCGGCGCGTAGAGGCTGCTTACAACCTGCGTTTTCAGCCTCACATAGCCGTTGGCTTGTCCGGCGGCAATGAAGTTAAAGGCGCCGCTTGTTTCAGCGGCAAATGCGAACTGGGCTGCTCCGGGCAAAGACAGGGTGAAGAAGGACGCTTCGCCGGGTGCGAAGCCGACGTACTCGTTGACGCCGGTGAAGGTCGTCACCTGCGCGCAGGCACTGGTGGCGGCCAGGGCGGCGACCCCGGCGGCGGCCAGGTGGGTCAGCAGACCTGGGGACAGGGGGCGGGGCGGCGGCCCGCTCGCGGCCTGCTTGTCTGCGGCCTGTTCGTTTGTGGTCTGGGTGGTCATCGGGGGCGTCTCTCTTTCTGCGCGAGGGAGTACGTCAGACTGCATCCGGGTACGAACAGACCCCGGACGGCAGCCGCCTTCTCAAGATTGGCCGAAGGCGTGGGCGCGGCGCCGACCCGGACAAAGAGTGTCTCAGGGCAGCCTGCGTTTATTGTACAGCATCGTGTAGCAATATTCGTGCCAGCAGCCAGGCAATAACAACAGAATTAAGAAAGTTTTTTCCGGGAGGGCCGGGAGAGGCCTCGCACCCCCGACTCGGGGGACCGGCGCGGACGCCGACCCCGGCAGGATTCCACAAGGGCTGCGGCGAATGATGGAAGCCGTGGCCTGCCGCCCGAAGGCGGACACCTCACACTCAGAAGGGAACAGCGAGTGACACAGACCGACGGGGCCTTGAACGGGCTGAAGGCGCGCATGGCGGAGGCGGAGGCGGTCAAGGGCGCGGCGGGCGTGCTGGGCTGGGACCAGCAGACCTACATGCCGCCGGGCGGGGCGGCGGCGCGGGCGGACCAGTTCGGCGTGCTGAGCAGGATCATGCACGAGATGGCGACCGGGGCCAAGACGGGCCGGCTGCTGGAACGGGCCGAGCGCGAAACGGCGGGCGCGGACCCGGACGGCGACGACGCGGCGTATGTGCGGGTCGCGCGGCGCGACTTCGACCAGGCGACCAAGCTGCCGACAGCGCTGGTCGAGGAGATCGCCCGCACGTCCACCCTGGCCCATGAGCAGTGGGCGCGGGCGCGGGCCGAAAGCGACTACGCCCGCTTCGCGCCCTGGCTGGAGAAGCAGTTGGACCTGGCCCGGCAGGTGGCCGGATTGCTCGGCTACGGGGGCGGCGAGATGTACGACGCCCTGCTGGACCAGTACGAGCCGGGCATGAAGACCGCCGAGGTGCGTGCCATGTTCGCGGCGATCAAGCCCACCCTGGTGGGACTCGTCCGCGCCGTCGCCGCGCGGGGGCCAGACGCGGTCTCGGACACCGTGCTGAAGAGTGAGTACCCGGAAGACGCCCAGGAGGCGTTCGGCAGGAAGATCGTTTCGGCGATGGGCTTCGACTGGGCGCGGGGGCGGCAGGACCGGGCGGTCCATCCGTTCTGCACGTCGTTCACACGGGGTGACGTGCGGCTGACGACACGTTTCGACAGGCATTTCCTGCCGACGGCGCTGTTCGGCTCGATGCACGAGGCCGGACACGGGCTGTACGAGCAGGGTATCGCGGCTCGCTACGACGGCAACGTGCTGGGCGGCGGCGCGTCGCTGGGCTTCCACGAGAGCCAGTCGCGCTTGTGGGAAAACCTGGTGGGGCGCAGCCGCCCGTTCTGGCGGCGCTTTTACCCGGACCTGCAGGCGGCGTTCCCCCACGCGCTGGCGGGCGTCGCGCCCGATGACTTTTACCGGGCCGTCAACAAGGTCTCGCCGTCGTTGATCCGCGTTGAGGCCGACGAGGTGACGTACAACCTGCACATCCTGCTGCGCTTCGAGATGGAAGTGGAGATGCTGGAAGGGCGCCTGTCCGTGGCCGATGCCCCGCAGGCGTGGACGGCCAAGATGGAGGAGTATCTGGGCCTGACGACGCCGGACGACGCGCGGGGCATCCTCCAGGACGTACACTGGTCGGGCGGCTCGGTCGGGTATTTCCCCACCTACTCGGTCGGCAACCTGCTGTCCGTGCAGTTGTTCGAGACCGCCGACGCCGCGCTGGGCGGCGCACTGGAGTCGCAGATCGGGCGGGGCGAGTTCGGCCCGCTGCTCGGCTGGCTGCAGGAGAACGTCCACCAGTGGGGGCGCAAATACGAGCCGTCCGCCCTGGTCCAGAGAGTCACCGGCGGCGCGCTTGATCCGGCGCCGTATTTGCGCTATCTGACGACGAAGTTCGGAGATGTCTACGCCCTGTGAGCGTCTGCGCCGCGTCGTCCCGGAATGGCGGCGCGTTTGTCCCGAACATAGACAAAGCCGCCAAGTTGCGACAGGGTTCGACAATCGGGTATGATGTCCTATCAGACAGCGCCCAGCGGGTTTGACGACGCGACTGCGGACGAGTCCTTTTTCGGACATGTCCCGCCCACCCACGGGGACGCACGCCGGGCCGGAATTGAAAGGATCGGAGAGTGCCATGTCGCGGCACCACGTCATCGCCATCGGAGCCTCCGCGGGAGGCGTGGAGGCGCTCACGCAGGTCGTGCGGACCCTGCCGCCCGATCTGTCCGCCGCCGTTTTCATCGTCCTGCACATCCCGGCCTACGGCGCGAGCGTGCTGCCGGACATCCTGAGCCGGAAGGGTCCCCTGCCGGCGTCCCACCCGGCGGACGGCGAGGCGATCCTGCCCGGCCGCATCTATGTCGCGCCGCCGGATCATCATCTCCTCGTCGATGAGGGCCGCGTCCGGGTGACGCGCGGGCCGAGCGAGAACGGCCACCGCCCCGCCGTCGACCCGCTGTTCCGCTCCGCCGCGCGCGCCTGCGGCCCGAACGCCGTCGGCGTGATCCTGAGCGGCACGCTCGACGACGGCACCGCCGGCCTGCTCGCGATCAAGCAGCGCGGCGGATTTACCGTCGTGCAGGACCCCGAGGAGGCGCTGTTCTCCGGGATGCCGCGCAGCGCCGTCGAGAACGTGGACACGGACGCCGTCGTGCCGGCCGCCGAGATCGGCCCGATGCTGGCGCTCCTGACGCGGCGGCCCCTGGCCGAGATGGCGAGTGCGCCTGCGGAACTGGAGACGGAGGTGGGTGTGGCGGAAATGAACATGGACGCCGCCGAACAGCCGCGGGCGGGGACGCCGAGCGGCTTCACCTGCCCGGAATGCCACGGCGCGCTGTGGGAGGTCGAGGACGGGGAGCTGACCCGCTTCCGCTGCCGCACCGGCCACGCTTACTCCCCCGACAGCCTCATCGCCCAGCAGTCCCAGGATCTGGAGAACGCCCTGTGGGTCGCCTTCCGCGCGCTGGAAGAAAGCGCCGCCCTCGCGGACCGCCTTTGTGAACGCGCCCAGGGGCGCGGACACGGACTGACCGCCGAGCGGTTCCACGCGCAAGCCGACGACGCCCGCCAGCGGGCGGAGATCGTCCGCCTGGCCCTGCTGCGCGGTCAGCTCGCCGCGCCCAACTCCCCCGCCGCCGTGTCCGAGAACACGAGCGGTCTGAACCAAGGGGCCGGAAAGCGGGCCGTATGAGATCTGT
>CAXUCQ010000111.1:4251-8309 GCA_964249295.1 uncultured Armatimonadales bacterium
CTCGATGCCGACGCCGGCACGCCCGAAGATGACGAATTCGAGGCGCTTCTGCTGCACCTCAAGCGCACGCGCGGCTTCAACCTTTCCGGCTACAAACGGGCGGGTCTGAAGCGGCGCGTCCAGAAGCGGATGCAGTCGGTCGGGCTGGAACGCTACGGCGAGTACGTCGACCACCTGGAAGTCCACCCCTTTGAGTTCGCGGAACTGTTCAACACGATCCTGATCAACGTCACGTCGTTCTTCCGCGACCCGCCGGCCTGGCAGTATCTGGCGTCCGACGTCCTGCCGCGCCTGCTCTCCGCCAAGGACCGTAAGGACCCGGTCCGCGTCTGGACGCCCGGCTGCGCGTCCGGGGAAGAGACGTACACGCTCGCCATCCTGCTGGCGGAGGCCATGGGCCTGGACGATTTCCGCGACCGCGTCAAGCTCTACGCGACCGATATCGACGACGAAGCGTTGGCGCAGGCGCGTCCCGCGTCTTACCCGGCCCGCGCCGTCGCGGGCGTCCCGCCGCCCTTGCTGGAGAAATACTTCACCGAATGCGGCGGCGCCTACGTGCTGCACAACGACCTGCGGCGGGCGGTGATCTTCGGCCGGCATGATCTGCTGCAGGACGCCCCGATCTCCCGTGTCGATCTGCTGACGTGCCGCAACACGCTGATGTATTTCAACGCCGAGTCGCAGACGCGGGTGCTCGCCCGGCTCCATTTCGCGCTGAATGACGGCGGGGTGCTGTTTCTGGGCAAGGCGGAGATGCTCTTCACGCACACGAATCTGTTCCGGCCCCTGGACCTAAAGCATCGCGTGTTTGCCAAGGTGCCGAAGATCAGCCTGCGCGACCAGCTTCAGCTTATCGCGCCCTCCGGCCCGGCACCGGGAGGGACACAGCGGATGGCCGACCACATTCGGATGCGCGACGTCTTGTTCCAGACCGGGCCGGTCCCGCAGATCATGGTCGACACGGACGGCCGCCTCGCGCTCGTCAACGAGCGGGTGCGCGGCTTGTTCCGGCTGAACGCGCGCGACATTGGACGGCCCTTGCAGGACATGGAACTCTCCTACCGCCCCGTCGAGCTGCGCTCGATGATCGAGCAGGCCTACGCCGACCGGCGCGCGGTGACCGTGCGCGAGGCGCCCTGGCTGACGCCCGGCGGCGAGACCGGCTACGTCGACATCCAGGTGGTGCCGGTGCAGGACGGCGACGCGGCGCTGCTGGGCGCCGCGATCACGTTCAGCGATGTGAGCGGTCTCAAGCAGATGCAGGACGAACTGCTCGCCTCCAACCGGGAAGTCGAAGCCGCCTACGAGGAGTTGCACTCCACCAACGAGGAGCTGGAGACCACCAACGAGGAACTGCAGTCCACGATCGAAGAGTTGGAGACCACCAACGAGGAACTGCACTCCACCAACGAAGAATTGGAAACGATCAACGAGGAGCTGCAGTCCACCAACGAGGAGCTGCAGGCGGCCAGCGGCGAGGCGCGTCGGCACAGCGCCGACCTCGACCAGGTGAACGGCTTCCTCCAGTCCATCCTGACCAGCCTGCGGGGCGGCGTCGTGGTGGCGGACGAGAACCTAGTCGTGCAGGTCTGGAACCGCAAGTCGGAGGACCTGTGGGGCCTGCGCCGCGAGGAGGTCGAGGGGCGTCCGTTCCCCCTGCTCGACATCGGGCTGCCCGTCGATCAACTGACACAGCCTATTCGGGAGTGCCTGAGTGGGAGCGTCGGCGTCCGCGAGGTCGTCCTTGACGCCCGCAACCGGCGCGGACAGGATTTCGCTTGTAAGATCACCTGTACCCCGCTCGGCACGTCCGATGCCGAGATCCGGGGGATCGTCCTCTTCATGGAGTCGGCAGAGCATTGAAGATGAGAAAAGAAGGCACCGACCCTGGGGACGCAGGCAGGACTGCGTCCGTGGGCATACCAGCCGACGGCGCCGCCCGTCCACGGCCGCCACACCTGCTGCCCGAAGCCTTCCAGGAGCTGCAAGCCGCCATGGAGGAGCTCCAGGTGGCCGAGGAGGAGCTCCGCAGCCAGAACGAGGCGCTGGCACAGGCGCATCTGCAAATGGAGGCTGAGCGCCTGCGCTACCAGGACCTGTTCGAGTTCGCCCCGGACGGCTACCTCGTCACGGATCTGCTCGGCGTCATCCGCGAGGCGAATCGCGCCGCCGCGCAGCTTCTCGGCATCAGCCCCCGCTTCCTCAGCGGCAAGCCGCTCGCCAGTCTGATCGCCGAATCAGACGTGCGCGCCTTCCGTCAGCATCTGCTGGATGTGACCAAGGTTCAGGGCCGGCAGGATTGGGAGGCCCATCTGCGTCAGCGCCAGGGCCGGATCATCGCTGCGTCCTTCACCGTTGCCGCCACGCCGGCTCTCGGCAGCAGTCCTTCCAGCCTCCGCTGGCTGATCCGTGACATCAGCCAGCGCCGGACGCCGGATCAACACGGACAAGAGGCCCTGCTCGAGACGCTTTGGGGAGGAGTCCCGGCAGGCCTCGCGTTCGTGGACGCCGAAGGTCGTTACATCCGCGTGAACGAGGCATACGCTCGCTGGAACGGACTTTTACCGGCGGAGCATCTCGGCCAGCCCGCCGCCGAGGTCACGCCCCAGTTCTGGTCGGATGCCAAGTCCTTTTTCCGCCGCGCGCTCGCGGGGGAGACGGTACAGGATGTCACGCTGCCCGACGCCGAGCCTGCGGCGCCTCGAACCGTTGTCTCCTTCCACCCCGTCCGAAGCGAGGGCCGCGTGACCGGCGTCGTTATCGTCAGGGGGTGGACCTGACCCCGGCTGATGTTTTCGGCCCTGCCGATAGGGGTAATCTGCCGAGAAGAATGCGCGAAGTCTCAGCCCGGTTCGGAAAGGCAACCCAGTGACAAGAAACACCATCCTGATCCTCGGCGCCGGTCTCTTTGTGGCTCTCAACGGCACGGCACAGGCCCGACCGGCGCAGCCGTCCTCGCTTTTTGTTCTGACGTCCGGCGGACATGCGCCGCGGATCGACGGCGGTCGGTATGAGGTCGTCCGTCGGAAGCGCCACAAGGTCAAGCCCATGCGGCGGGCGACCCGCAAAGCCCCCCACGTCACGAGCATGGCGACCGGGATGCGGGCCACGCCAACTTCCGGCACTTCCAACGTCACGACCGGGTCGCCGGGCAGCGCAAACACGGGGCAGAACGGCGTCGATACGGCCGCCGCGCAGCGCCGCCGCGTCAACGCGCCCGGCCCGCTCACCAACAACGGCCAGGCCGCGCCCTAGGCGCCTTGCGGTTGTTTTTTGTCCTTCCGGTGTGCTATAATAGCCCATTGTTGAATGGGGCCTCCCTGCGCGGCCTTGTTCCTCTCTGCCCGACCGTCCACGGCGACCCGGTCGAGCTGAATTCATCCACAGAGAGGAGGCAATCCTTTTGCCATCTATCGCCACAACGAGGCTTTACGAAGCCATCTACATTGTTGACCCCGGACTAGGGGAAGAGCAGGTCGGCGCGATTACCGACCGCTACAAGCAACTCGTCGAGGCCAACGGCGGGGCCGTCCAGAAGATCGATGTCTGGGAGCGCCGCAAACTGGCCTACGAGATCAAGGGCAAAACAGAGGGCATCTACGTCGTCATGCACTTCACGGGCGAGCCGAAGGTCGAGACCGAACTGCGCCGAATTTTCCAGATCAGCGAAGATCAGATCCGGTTCATGATTGTCAAGCCGGAAGAAGCTCTCCCGGCAGCCCCCGTCGCCACAGCCGACGCCGGGTTCACCCGGTCCGGCGCTGCCCCGGCACCGCCCGCCGCCTCAGTTCCCGTGACGGCGCCCGCCGCCGTCGAACAGCCGGATGTCCCCGCCGTCGCGGCGGAAGCCGAACCGGTCGCGGCTTGAGAAGTTTCGCTTTGGGTAAGCACGCACAGAGCTTGGTGTAACGAGAACAGACAAAGGAGAAGCGAGAGATGTTGAATCGTATCGTGTTGATTGGTCGCCTGGCGACGGACCCGGAGCTGAAGTACACACCCAGCGGGATCGCGGTCACCCAGTTCCGCATCGCGGTCGACAGGCCGATGTCGGCGGAGGC